>DCGF01000057.1:402-6227 GCA_002314555.1 Ruminococcaceae bacterium UBA1785
ACGAGATGGGCGACAAAGAGACCCTCACCCTCATCTGCGAAATCATGGCGCAATATTCAAATGTGATTTTAGTTGGTTACGAAGAAGAAAATAATAATGAGAATAATATTGTTGAAACAAACAATGAAATAAATAAAGAAGCAAATAAAGAAACATATAAAGAAATATATAAGCATGGAAATCCAATAGTAATCGATGCTCTGAAAAGAGTCGACTACACAAAATCCTCAAAGCGCCTCATCCTCCCAGGAGTTAAATACGAACTCCCACCACAGCAGGATAAAATCAGCTTGTTCAACAACATAAATAATCCTGACAACTCAAATGAATTAATCGACACTAACCTATCAAACAACGTAGCTGCGAGATTATCAGCTTTTGATCTCTCGACTCCAGAGGGTTTTTCAAAGGCTTTGATGGGCACAATAATGGGTCTCTCTCCAATCGTGTCAAGGGAATTACCTTTACAGTTAGATGGTTTTATAGAAAAATCACCATCTCTCGCAGCAGACATGATAGCAACAAATTCTCTAAGCGAAGCAATAACCAACGCAGTTACAAACTTTTTCGATAATTATAAAGATGGTTCATCTAAGTATTATCTTTTAAAAGATGCCGACGATAAGCCATTTGAATTCTCATATATGCCTATTACCCAGTATGGTAATTTAGCGACGGCTGTGGAATACGACAGCGCGTCAGTTCTTCTCGATGACTATTATAGAGTTCGAGAAGCGAAGGAGCGCATGTCGCACCGCACATACGACACCCGTCGCGTACTAATAAATGCCCGTGAACGTATTGCAAAGAAACTTGATATCCAGCGAGCAGAACTCGAAGCTTGTGCTGATAGAGAAACTCTTCGTATCTCTGCAGAACTTATCAATGCGAATCTTTACAAGCTTGAACGTGGCGCAACTTATTATGATTTAGAAAACTATTACGAAGAAAATAAGCTGATGAGAGTGAAGGTGGATCCTGCACTTTCTCCAGCCCAAAATTCTCAGAAGTATTTTAAAGAATATAAAAAGACCTACACCGCCGAGAAGAAGCTAAAGGAACAAATTGCTTTCGGTGTAGAGGAACTTGAATATATTGAAACTGTACTTGATGCGCTCTCACGTGTTGAATGTGAGAAGGATATTGCAGCCATACGTGAAGAACTTCGCGAGCAGGGCTACATTAAGAACAAGTTTGATTCAAAGGGCAAACTTTCCAAAGCCTCATATGGAAAATCTAATAATCCTAAGAGTGGTAAAAACACCAATAACAACAAGCAAATGAGAGGCACATCTAGTCTCCCTCCAATAGAGTACGAGACTTCGGATGGCTTCAGAGTTTTGGTTGGTAGAAATAACCTTCAAAATGACAAGCTCTCCATGAAGCAGGCCCAAAAGCTCGACATGTGGATGCACACAAAGAATTTCCCTGGCTCCCACGTAATCATCGAGAACAAAAACGGAGAGATCTCTGACCAAGCTATCGAAGAGGCCGCTGTTATCGCTGCCTTCCATAGCACAGCAGGTGAATCCGGCGCAAAGCAGATTCCAGTTGACTACACTCTCGTTAAAAACCTTAAGAAACCAACTGGCGCCAAACCTGGCAAGGTGATTTTCCACGAAAACTGGACCATATATGTTACTCCAGACGAAACCCTTGTCAAGAGTTTGAAAAAATAAAACACAAATAAATTAGATAGGCTACCGTTGGTAGCCTATTTTTTACATCTCGTAGCCAACTCGAGATTTTCACAAACCTTTTAGGTATAATATTTGTGATAAATGTTGTGACTAAAAATAGTTGCAATAGATTTTCAATTTTGTTATACTTTAGGAGGCTTAAATGAGTCAAAAAGAAAAATTAATCAAAAGAGTACGAAGTAAGCCAAAAGATTTTACTTACCAAGAATTGAAAAAATTAATGTCAGAATTTGGTATGGAAGAATTTACAAAGGGAAAAACAAGCGGCTCTAGAATAAAGTTTATTAATGATGACCATGACTTCACACTACATAAACCACATAATGGCAACACATTAAAGCCATATCAAATTAAAGAGCTTATTGAATTTATAGATGTATTGGAGGGTATTAAATGATTAGAAATACATTAACCTATAAAGGCTACACAGGCACTGTAGAATGTTCTGAGGAAGATGATTGTTTGTTCGGCCATATTGTTGGAATTAGAGGTTATATTTCATATGAGGGTTATAGTTTTAAAGAATTAAAAGAAGATTTTCACGATGCGGTGGATGATTATTTGGAGATGTGTGAAGCTTATGGCAAAAAACCAGAAGTGCCGTACAAAGGCAGTTTTAACGTTAGAATCTCTCCTGAACTTCATAGAAATATCGCAGTGTACGCAATTAATCACAACAAGTCATTAAACAGCGTAATTGAGGACACACTTGAAAAAGCCTTTGCTTAAAGTTTTGTTCCTAGATCCTGAAACTTATTAGGTTACGCGGCACTTTACGGCGAAGAATTAAAAAATATGTGTAGGAATTTCAAAAGGACTCAAGAACATGTTTTGTTCCTGAGTCCTTCGCTTAATATATACTCTTCATTTTTTTATTCAAGCCGTCAATGTGCCCGGATTGATGCTCGGCAGAGCCCTTATTATTTCTTCTTTTTTCTCTACTTTTCCTTCATTATTTTCTCTTTCTATTGTTGAAAACTTGTTAAGCATTAGAATAAAATCCTGCTTATCTTTAGCCAAGGTATATTTATCAATTCTTGGTGCAGTCACCATCTTTGGATAGCTGCAAATAATAACTTTAGAATATGAGATGTATTCAATTATTTCAAAGAGATGATCTGCATCTAAGAAGTCTGTGTATCTAAGTTTGCCATCTTTTGCAGTAACTTTAAATCTGTAGGAATCAATATACTTCTTTGTGGAGGGGTCACTCTTTAAACGGTGCTTAGTAACTGTCCAATAATTACGAGCAAAGTCATATAATTCGTAATCAAAATAAAGTTTAAAAACGTCAATAGCAGAGAATAGGACAAGGTCTTTTTTAGCATCTTTCAGGTGTTCTTTCGGGATAACAACTGTTCTTATTTCAGTGTCATCTGTAATAATTGCAAAGTTATTCTCCGAGAGATAATCTGCTAGATAATCATTAAAGTTTTTCTCATTTTTCTTCTCATTCTTCATAAAATCATTCACCATGATATCCTCCGTTTCTTTCAACCTATTAATACCTGTAATAGGTTGAAACAACAATAAACTGCATAAATGAAATCACTTGGTCACTTATCTAATAAACAACGTAGATATGCAGCTCTCAAGTATATTATAGAACGTTTGTTCGCAATTGTCAACACCTCTAATTCAACCTATTACACCTCTTAATACTTTCGTTTTAATTGAATAATATAGTTTATTAGATTATAAAAATCTTAAGAGAAACCCGATGGCAGAAAATCAAAAAAAGACCTCCAATTTCTTGGAGATCTTTTAATGTTTAATTATTGTCGAAACTTACTTCTTCAAAACATCGAGGCCGTGGTTGACTGGGGTGATGAGGAAGGTGTTTTGATAGCGGGAAAGGAGGGCGTTCATGCAGGAACGGGCCTTGATTTCGCTATCAAAGATGCCGTAGACGGATGGGCCTGAGCCACTCATACATGTGGCTTTGGCGTTAAAGCTGCGCATAGTAGCTTTAATGTCAACTCGGTCAGGCACCTCAACAAACTGCTCGAAAACGTTTTGGATGTAAGAGTAGTAAGGTCTCTTATTTGCGAGAGCGTGGGTGATGCCTGTTGTATCACAGTGACGAATATTCTCTGCTGTGTCGAAAGCGTCGTATGCGGCTTTGGTTGAGACGTCTTGATCTGGCTTTACAAGGACGATGTAGTCGTTCTTTATAGGTGGCAGTGGGGAGAGCACCTGTCCAATGTCCTGTGCTATCATAGTGCCGCCCTTAAGGCAGAACGGAACGTCAGCGCCAACCTTTACGCCTATGGCGCAGAGTTCTTCGATGTCGAGGCCGGCAGAAAGGATTTCGTTAAGCCCAAAGATGACAGCTGCAGCATCTGCACTGCCACCTGCAAGACCAGCGGCAAAAGGTATGTTCTTCTCGATGTGAATTTTTATACCAGGGTTGGTCTTACGTGGGTTTAAACTGTTTGTATTATAGTAGTCAAAGAAGGCTTTGGCTGCCTTATGAGCTATGTTTGATTTATCTACTGGGAGTGCGGAATTTGAGCAGGTGAGCTCAATCTGATTTGCTTTGCCAGAAAGCTCAACAGTCACATCATCATAGATGCCGATGGACTGCATAACCATAAAGAGGTTATGATAGCCGTCATCAGTTTTGCCAAGTATATCAAGCATCAAGTTGATCTTTGCAAAAGCTCTGATTTCCATATGCGCACTCCTTTCATCAAATTACGAACATATTCTAACACAAGGGATGTAAAAAAGCATCAAAAGTTTTTCTTGCATTATATTTTTATATATTATACTATTTTTAAGGTTAGAAGACACTATATGAAAGTTATTAAAGGGAAGGGGGAGTATCCTATGGCAAACGAAGTTTTTGAAAAGTACAAAGAGAGTTTTAAACGTGAAGGCAAAAAGTTCTTCATCCATATCTTTGTCTGCCTAAAATGGGTTCTCCGCGCTCTCTTTATCGGTGTGGTCCTAGGCCTTATATCCACAGCTTTTGCCTACGGACTTAATTATGCCACATCAATTCGACTTGAAAAAAGTTGGCTTATTTATCTTCTCCCTATTGCAGGTCTTTTTATCGTCTTTCTCTATGAGAAGTTCGGTAAAAATGTATCGAGAGGTACTAATACAGTTATCGCCTGTATAAATGCAGATGACAAGATGCACTTTGTGATGACTCCACTCATCTTCGTGTCATCTATAATCTCTCATCTCTTTGGTGCATCTGTAGGTCGTGAGGGTGCAGCTCTTCAGATGGGCGCATCTATGGGTCACACTTTTAGTAAGTTGTTAAAGCTTAATGAGAACGATGAAAAGGTTCTCATTATGACCGGCATGAGCGCAGCTTTTGCCGCTCTCTTTGGAACACCACTCGCAGCTTCTATCTTTGCTATGGAAGTTATCTCTGTCGGTGTTATGTATTATGCGGCACTTGTACCTTGCCTTGTATCAGCTCTTACTGCATATAACCTCGCTAAATATTTGGGTGTCACATATGCCTCATATAGCTTAGATGTAATCCCAGAGTTCACACCTTTCACTGTTTCTATGACAGCAGTGCTCGGACTTCTCTTTGCTATGGTATCAATTCTTATCTGTGTTGTACTCGCACTCACAGAGAGAGGATTTGACCACTTCCTTAAAAACCCATATGTGAGAGTTTTAGTATCAGCAGCACTTATCATACTTGGAACTTTGATAGTTGGTAATCAGGACTATAACGGACTTGGTGTCGGTGTTATCATGAATGCCGTTTCAGGTCAAGTTATTTGGTATGCGTTTATCTTAAAGCTTCTCTTTACGGCTGTCTCTTTGGCGGGCGGCTATAAAGGTGGCGAAATCGTACCAGCCCTCTTTATAGGCGCAACCTTCGGCTGCGCTGTCGGCGGACTGCTCGGCATGCCACCTGCATTCTGTGCCGCCCTCGGTATGGTCGCAGTCTTCTGCGGCGTAACAAACAGCCCTATCTCATCACTCATCATAGGCATAGAGCTCTTTGGCGGAGAGGGACTTTGGTTCTTCTGTTTAGCATCAGCACTTTCATATATGCTTTCTGGCTACTTTGGAATCTATAAGAGCCAGCTTATTGTATATTCAAAATATAGATCTGTTTTCGTTCGTAAGACAGCGAAAAGATAAATTTGG
>DCGF01000111.1:0-299 GCA_002314555.1 Ruminococcaceae bacterium UBA1785
CCGTCCTTGTAAACACGCATATTGCCGGATGCGATTTCGTCTATGAGCATTACGTTGCCCTCACGGTCGTAACCGAACTCGAACTTAATATCGTAAAGAACGAGGCCCTTCTCTTTAAGGTCATCAGCTACAATCTGAGTGATTTTCTGAGTCATAACTTTGATGTCATCATACTGAGCATCTGTCATAACGCCAAGAGCTACAAGACCATCTTTAGTTACAAGTGGGTCGCCCTTTTCATCGTTCTTAAATGTTGTCTCAACATATGCTGGAAGGTCTGCGCCCTCTTCAATGTACTC
>DCGF01000111.1:370-5189 GCA_002314555.1 Ruminococcaceae bacterium UBA1785
TGACCAAATACCTTTGCAGGTAAAACTTCCATTGTTGTCTCGTTTAAGTCTGCTGATACGAAGTGAGTTCTGATACCAGCTGCATTTACCTTCTCGAAGAAGTAAATTGACATTCTAAGGTTTACATCGCCAACACCCTCGATTGTGAGACCAACTGAGTTCTCACCTGGATCGAACTTGCCGTCTTTTCCTGTGCAATCATCTTTGAACTTTAAAAGATAGTTGCCGTTGTCGAGTGCGAATACGTCTTTTGTTTTTCCCTGATAAACCTTTTCCATAATGTGATCCTCCAAAAAATAAATCTAAAATAAAAAACAGGCAGATTAGTATCTGCCTGCAATTTCCCTATCTGCTGCTAAAACTGCTTCTTTACCTGCACTTCTAGCGCTATTAAGTTTCTCTGCGAGTGCACCATCCTCTACTGCGAGAATCTGCACTGCGAGAAGGCCTGCGTTTGCTGCTCCGTTTACTGCGACTGTAGCTACAGGTAGGCCTGTTGGCATCTGCACTGTGCTAAGGAGCGCATCCATTCCGTCGAACTCAGCAGCCTTTACTGGAATTCCGATTACTGGAAGTGTAGTCCAGGACGCACATACTCCTGCAAGGTGTGCAGCTTTTCCAGCAGCTGCAATTATAACCCCGAAGCCGTTCTGTCGTGCCACACTGCAGAACTCCTGTACTTGCTCAGGTGTTCTGTGTGCTGAATATACGTGCACCTCTACTGGCACATCGTATTCCTTTAAGGTGTTTATGCACTTTTCAACAACAGGAAGATCTGAATTACTTCCCATTATAACTGCTACCTTTTTCACGACAGCACCTCCGAAAAAATAAGTGTTAATCCACAAATCCGTCAGTTACAAAGTACAGAAATATTATGCCAAAATTCACTTAAATATTCAATTAGACAAAGTGCCAAATTTGACAATTTATTCTAATAATATATTAGCTATTATTTGAACAAAGATGGATTGCCACCATCCATTACTATCTTCAAAGCTTCGTCGTCAAACTTACGGTCTTTAAAGAAGTACTGCTTCTCATCATCCTTAATCTCACGAAGAACGTGGCAAGGATTTCCTACAGCTACGACGTTAGCAGGTATGTCCTTTGTAACAACGCTGCCACCACCGATAACGGTGTTGTCACCGATTGTAACGCCAGGAAGAACGAGTACGTTCGCACCAAGCCAAACGTTGTTTCCTATAGTGATAGGAATGCCATATTCGTATCTTGTGTTACGCGCCTCATGATGAACTGGATGACCTGCTGTACAGAGAGTTGTGTTAGGACCGATAAACACATCGTTTCCGATAGTAATCTTACCCTCATCCTCGAATGTACAACCTGTATTACAGTAGAGGTTATCACCGATTTCGATGTTCTTACCAATAGCTGCTTTAAATGGATAATCGATAACACAGTTCTTACCGTGCTTAATACCGATAATCTTAAATATCAGCCACTCTTTTGGAAGGTTAAATGGCAAGCTCTTATTGAGCTTTCTGAGCCAAAACTTGCACCAAAAGAAATCGATTACTGGTCCTGTTGACGAAATATATGGAAGTTCATGATCTCTTCTATATCTATCTGTCATATTATTCCCCTAATCTCTTATTCTACTGGAACAATCCAGCCCTTATTATCTGGGAGTTTGCCCCACTGCATGCCTGTGAGTGTATCATAGAGCCACTGTGTTGTCTCACCAATTTTGAAGTCGTTAACTGTGTACTTCTCGTCGCCGAAGGCAAGTTCGCCGATTGGAGATACAACAGCAGCTGTACCTGTACCCCAAGCTTCTTCAAGCTTTCCATCACGGAGTGCCTGGAAGAGTTCTTCAGCAGAGATTCTTCTCTCCTCTACTTTGATGCCCTTATCCTGAAGAAGTTCGATACAAGACTTTCTTGTGATACCAGGAAGGATTGAACCGATAAGCTGTGGAGTTACAACAACGCCGTCGATTTTGAACATTACGTTCATAGCGCCAACTTCTTCGATGTACTTCTGCTCAACGCCATCAAGCCAGAGAACCTGAGAATAACCCTTAAGTTCTGCCTTATGACCAGCACGAGTAGATGCAGCATAGTTACCACCGCACTTAGCGTAACCTGTACCACCACGAACTGCACGAACGTCCTCAGTCTCAATCATGATTTTAACTGGGTTGATTCCTTCTGGATAGTAAGAACCTGAAGGAGAACCGATGATTATGAACTGAGCTTTCTTAATAGTATGAACACCAAGTGTCTCATCTGTACCAAGAAGGAATGGACGAAGATAGAGTGATGTACCCTCTGCATGAGGAACCCAATCTTTTTCAACTTCAACAAAAGCCTTAATAGCCTGAAGCATATCCTCTTCTGCCATCTGTGGAAGGCAGATACGCTCTGCTGAGTTGTTCATTCTCTTTACGTTTTCAATAGGTCTGAAGAGCTGTACGTTACCGTCAGCTGTTCTATATGCCTTAAGACCTTCGAAGATTTCACAACCATAATGGAACACAGCTGTTCCTGGGCTATAGCAAAGATCCTGGAAAGGTACGATGCGAGCATCATGCCACTCTCCATCACTGTAGTCCATGATGAACATGTGATCAGAGAATATCTGACCAAAACCAAGCTTTGATTCGTCAGTTGGTTTTGCCTTTGGAGCTGTTGTCTTTTCAATTCTAATATTCAACATATCAATGCCTCCAATTAATAATCATATCCAAGTTTAATTGCATCTTTGTTTACCTCAAGAAGGTCTTGATGACGAGCAGATACAATCTTTCCTAAAACTAAATCGATATTATCAAGTGAGATGCCAGTTTCCTTAAGCATCTTACCTGTGATAATCATGTTTGCAAGTGTAGGAATCTTCTTCTCTGCAGCAAGTCCTGTTGCAGGAATATAGAATACGTCTACATCTGTTCTCTCAACTTTTCTCTCGATAAGAGAAGAGTCTACGAAGATCTTACCGCCAGGAACTACTTCGTTCTCATATTTATCAAGGGAAGGAAGGTTCATTACGATAAGAACATCAGGCTTTGATACGATCGGTGAACCAACTTCTTCATCAGAGATGATTACAGAACAGTTAGCTGTACCACCACGCATCTCAGGGCCGTATGAAGGAAGCCATGAAACATGCTTACCAGCGAGGAGGCCCTCATATGCTAAAAACTTACCAGAGAAAAGGATGCCCTGGCCACCGAAGCCAGCGTACAAAACGTTAGTTGTTGCCATTAGTCCTCTCCTCCTTCTGCATATATGTCTTTATAAACACCAAGTGGATAGTAAGGAAGCATATCAGTCTCTACAAACTCGAGTGCTTTCTTAGCTGTTACGCCCCAGTTTGTAGGACAAGTAGAAACAACCTCAACAAGTGAGAAGCCCTTACCATCGAGCTGGTTTTGGAATGCCTTCTTGATTGCAGCCTTTGTCTTTGCTACGTTTGCTGGAGTATTGCAGCTTGTTCTCTCAAGATAATATGGAGCTGTAAGCTGATTTAAAATTTCGCACATGTGCATTGGATATCCGTGTTCTTCTGGCTTTCTTCCGAAAGGAGCAGTAGAAGCCTTCATACCAACAAGTGTTGTTGGAGCCATCTGGCCACCTGTCATACCATAAATTCCGTTGTTAACGAAAATTACTGTGAAGTTTTCACCTCTGTTTGCTGCAGACATAGTTTCTGCAAGACCGATAGAAGCAAGGTCTCCATCTCCTTGGTATGTAAATACTACTGTGTCTGGGTTAGAGCGCTTGATTCCTGTTGCTACAGCGCAAGCTCTTCCGTGTGGTGCTGTAATGTTATCGTATGCAATGTAGTCCATGTGAAGACCGCAGCATCCAATACCAAGCACGCAGTTTGTCTTTTCAACGATGTTAAGTTCTTCCATAACTTCGCCGATGAGCTTAATTACTGTGGAGTGCATGCATCCTGGGCAAAAACCAGATACTTTAGATTCTTGAATAGTTTGTGTTCTTGAATAAATCTTTTCCATGACTAGCCCTCCATAACTTTCTTAGCAGCTTCGATAACTGCTTCACGGCTCATGATGTTTCCGCCGGAGCAAAGGCATGTAGTAATCTTAGCCTTATCGCCAACAGCGATCTTAACATCTTCTACGAACTGTGCAGGAATACTCATTTCAACACTTACGATTCCTTTAACTTTTGAATAATCAATCTTGTCGTAAGCTTCATATGGGAATGGAGAAACTGTGATTGGTCTAATAAGGCCGGCCTTTATTCCCTGTTCTCTTAAGATATCAACAGCAGAAGCTGCGATTCTTCCAGAGATACCATATGCAGTAAGAATTACTTCTGCATCTTCTACCTTGTAGAGTTCAGCCTGGGCTTCCTTCTTCCAAGATTCATAAAGATCTGCAGCATTCTGGTTCCATCTTTGCTGTTCTACTGTCTGCCACTGACCTGGCTGAATCCATGCTCTGTGAGCATAGTCAAGCTTGTGACCTACGCATGCCCATTCTCTCTTGGACTCTTTAATTTTCTTGAGTTCTTCGTCGCTCTTCATTTCTGGAAGAACAACAGGCTCCATCATTGTTCCGATAACGCCATCTGCTAAGATAAGAACTGGGTTTCTATCTCTATCAGCATAATCAAATGCCTTGTATGTAAAATCAACTGCTTCTTGTACTGTGGATGGAGCGAATACCATCATCTTAAATCCACCATTACCAGAAGCTCTTGTAGCTTGCATGTAGTCCATCTGTGCAGGCTGAATAGCACCTACTCCTGGGCCTCCTCTTTGAACGTTGCAGTATACGATAGGAATTCTTGCTGATGCGCAGTAAGAAATACCTTCACTCTTAAGA
>DCGF01000009.1:0-485 GCA_002314555.1 Ruminococcaceae bacterium UBA1785
TCTAGAAGCCTTGAGAACTTAGAGGTGGAACTTAAGAAAATTAAGGACGCCGGATATAAAGAAATTGTACTCGTAGGAATCAACTTCTGTTGCTACGGACTCGACATAGGAAAGACCTTTGTCGACCCTATAGAACTCGCATGTAAAATGGGCTTCGAGCGCGTAAGGATAGGCTCTCTCGAATATGACAACATCAGTGACGAAGCCATAGAGAGGCTAAAAAAACTAAAGAACTTCTGCCCGCAGTTCCACATGTCACTTCAAAGTGGATGTGACAAAACCTTAAAGGCTATGAACCGCCACTATACGAGCAAAGAATACTTAGATCTCTGTAACAAACTCCGTAAAGCCTTCGACGGCACAACTATAACCACAGACCTTATGGTCGGCTTTGCCGGAGAGACAGATGAGGACTTTTTAAAATCACTTGAATTTGTCAAAACTGTCGGATTCGAAAAAGTTCATGTCTTCCCATATTCAGTTCG
>DCGF01000009.1:509-896 GCA_002314555.1 Ruminococcaceae bacterium UBA1785
GCCAAGTAGACCCAAATGTTAAAAATGAAAGAGCTGCTAAAGCTATAAAAGTAGCAGATGAACTTAGAACAAAGTTCTTAAAAGCACAGATTGGTAAGACAGTAAACGTCCTCTGTGAGACAAATAAAAATGGTGTAATTTCCGGATACACCGAAAACTACACCCCAGTTAAGTTTAAATCAAACAAATCCCTCTCAAATGAAATTGTGAGAGTAAAAATTACAGACATTAAAGACGATTCTTGTTTTGGAGAACTTATATAAAGAAAGCCGTAACTACGTAAGTTACGGCTTTTTCTTATAATAAAATCACCTCATCTGTAAGCTCTGTTCCACAAGGTAAAATACGTGGAGAGGCCAAGTTGTAAAGGTTAGTTGCTTTACACTC
>DCGF01000009.1:992-1821 GCA_002314555.1 Ruminococcaceae bacterium UBA1785
CTCTTAAAATCTCTCTTCCCCTCTCGTTCATTCCGAGGACTCTTATGTATGGCACCTTATGGAGTGAATCCGACGGTGAGATGCCAAGATAGAGAGAAGTGATAATCCTTCTGATTCTTGAGTGGGTATATCTCTTAGTTTTAACTATTGAATAGAGTTCCTCAAGTGAGGTGGCAGACTGAATAGCATTATAGATTCTGTTCTCAAGTCCTTCAGAGATATCCGGTGCCTCTTTTATCTCCTCAACAGTTAGCATACGAAGACGTGAGAGGATGGCGCGTTCGCTGTCGTCAATACATACTGGCGCGCGGCCGACCTTCTGCAGGCGTTTGAACTCAGCGACTGAACCTTCAGGCATAAAATCAAACGCCTTAGTGTCGCCGCGCTCAAGCATAATGCGGAGAGCAGATGCTGATGAGAATTCACCGTTCTCCTTTAAGGAGTCATGCTCTGCTCCACGGCGGAGAATCGGCATAACATCGAAGGAACTACCAAGTGATTTCATAGCTTTTAAATACTCTACAGCTAAAATGTTATTAGGTTTTGAGATTATATCTGCAACCTCATCCCCGTAGAGTTTACGTACTGCATTCTCACGGGCTACTGCGTATGTAATACCGCCAGTAAGCTCACTCTTTATAAGTTCATGTACCTTTATATCACAGACAGCATCTGAGGCTTTTATAAGCATATCTTTATCAGCTGTCTCACAGCCAAAGGCTAAGGCATCTACACATCCAAGTCCCTGTAGGACTGATAAACCGCCCTTTGCGAAGAGCTCGGCTGTCGACACCGCCCAAGGAACTGGAAGTTCGACAACTAGGTCGAC
>DCGF01000009.1:1834-2252 GCA_002314555.1 Ruminococcaceae bacterium UBA1785
CCGTCGAGAAGCGCCGCTTTCGCCCTGGCGCGTTTATCCATTATGGCAACGCTGCCGCGCTGCACGAAGTTGCCGCTCATGACTGCAACAACGTGTGTTGCGCCCGCTTCGCGGCACTTAGAAACCATATACTGATGTCCATTATGATAAGGGTTATACTCAGCAACAAGGCCTACCGTCTTCACAAAATCACCCCTTAAATTTTATTACAATTCAATTTTAATCCAATTATCTTTCCTTGTAAACAATACCACCGCATTTTCTACTTATCTTCTAACATCTTTTCCTGTTGATATTATTCTGTTGATATTATTAATCTTTTATAATATAATCCATTAGGTAATAAAACTAATAATTAACAGGAGATTTAGCTCAATGAAGATTCTTGTAGTAAACTGCGGCAGTTCATCACTTAAGT
>DCGF01000009.1:2269-2659 GCA_002314555.1 Ruminococcaceae bacterium UBA1785
TTAAGTATCAGCTTATCGACATGGACGGCGAAAAGATGCTCGCTAAAGGTCTTTGCGAACGAATTGGCGTAGACGGCCACTTCGAAGGCAAGACAGCAGATGGCAAAAAAACAGAGAATAATAACATTCTCTCAAACCATACAGAAGCATTTATGGAAGTTAAGAAAGCCCTCACCGAAGGCGAAACAAAAGTTATTGACTCACTTGATGAGATCGATGCTATCGGTCACCGTATAGTTCAAGGTGGCGCTCTCTTTAATGACAGTTGCCTTGTAACTGAAGATGTTAAAAAAGGCATTGAGTCCTTAATAGACTTAGCTCCTCTTCATAATGCTGCTCATCTTCAGGGCATTAACGCATGCCAGGAAGTATTTGGTAAAGAGAAGCCAG
>DCGF01000009.1:2779-5502 GCA_002314555.1 Ruminococcaceae bacterium UBA1785
TTCCACGGCACATCTCACAGATATGTTTCAAAGAGACTTTCTGAAATCTGGGGTACTAGCCTCGAAGGTAAAAAGGTTATCGTTGCTCACATCGGTAACGGTTCCTCTCTTTCAGCTATTAAAGACGGCAAAGTAATCGACACAACAATGGGCATTACTCCTCTCGACGGCTTCATCATGGGTTCACGCTGTGGTGGTGTTGATCCTTCAGCCATCACCTATATTCAGGCAAAAGAGAACCTCACACCTGCTGAGACCGATCAGATGATGAATAAAAAATCAGGTATCCTCGGTGTTTCTGGAGTATCCTCAGATATGCGTGATGTAGAAAAGGCTGCTAAAGAAGGTAACGAGAGAGCAAAACTCGCACTCGACATCTTATACTACCAAGTTACAAAGTATATGGGTGGTTTTATCGCAGCACTCGGCGGCGTTGACGCCATCTGCTTCACTGCAGGTGTTGGTGAAAACAGCCCAGAACTCCGTGCAGCAGTCTGCGACAACTTAAGCTACATGGGCATTAAAATTGACAAAGACGTAAACAACTGCCGTGGTAAGGAAGTTAAGATTTCAACTCCTGATTCTAAAGTTGAAGTTTATGTCATCCCTACAAACGAGGAACTTATGATTGCTCGTGACACAAAGGATATTGTTGAGAAACTTTAATTAAATAAAAGAGGCTCTAGGGATTTACCCTAGAGCCTTTTATTTTTTTATTTCCTATTCACCAATATAGTAGAAGTCGTCTTCTGGAAGTACCGGAATAGAAGAAGCATCGTATGAATTAAGTGCACCGAGGAAGGATGTCAAAAGTGTTTTAGCATCATCGCCGGATTTACATACAAGACTAAGGCCTGGGATAGCGGCTTTAGCGGTTTCTTCGTTAGCAAAAAATCCGTACTTAGTAGCGAGTGCAGGTGCAGTAGTCTGACTGCTTACATTCTTTGAAGAAGCCTTATATTCCTTAATGAATGTAGAAACTGCTCTCGGATGGGCAGCCACATAATCAGCATTTGCAATCAAAACTGTACTGCAGACTTTACTATCTTCAAAGTCAGTGCCTTTAACTGCTGCTTCCCAAAGGTCAGATATATCAAGTCCAACATTCTCAGCACCAGATGAGTTCATAGTTGAAACTGAAGCAAGTGGCTCAGGAAGAACACCGTGGAAAACCCTGCCCTTTGAAACGAGCGAAGCAAGTGCCTCATCAGTAAATTCGGTGTTAGCTGTAACAGAGAGTTTGTTTGCCTTAAAGATGTAGTTCATAACTGCTGCTGAAATAGAGTCAGAACCGCAGTAGAACTTACCTGTGAAATTCATAAAGTCTTTAGCACTAACGGATACTTCACCCTGTTCTACAAGGTAGAGGTTTGAATATGAGGTAACGGCGACAAGCTGAACTTTTCCTTTGTTAGCTTTATAAATGTTTAAAGCATCAAGGAGTGATACTGATGCGACATCATACTTACCTGAAACTAAGCCTTCTCCAATAGAAGATGCGTCATCGAGGAGCTCATATGTATAATCTCCTACTGATTTCTTCTCATCAATATTATTAAGGAAATAGGCCATGCCGATAGCAGTATTTTTAACTGCAGCGACATTCATGATCTTATCTTCCTCTTTTACAGGTGCTGTAGTCGTAGGCTTATCAACTGTCATAGTTGCGGCCTCTTCAAAAGAAGGCTTTTCAGGGAGCCTAGAACAGCCAAAGAGGAGAAGAACGAAGCTTAAAGAAAGTAGTAGTGCTAGTAGTTTTCGCATAAAAATACCTCATAAAAGAATTAGTGCATAATATCAAATATATTATGCACTAAGATACTTTATTATTCAAGATAATAAGAGCAAAATTACAGTTTTATTTCTGTATCTGCAAGCTCTATATCTTCAGCAATATGGGATACCAAAACAACCGCTTTTGTCTTAGAGAATTCCTTAACTAGATTTACTGCGTTTTGTCTGTTTTCAGAATCAAGTCCGTTAAACGGCTCGTCGAGTAAGAGCACGTCTCCGTCAAAGAGAAGTGCCTTTATTAGGCAGACGCGCCTCTGCTCTCCTCCCGAGAGTTCGCCCGGGTGTTTTTCCCATAAGTTCTCATTAATATTTAGTTTTAAAAGATACTCCTTTATCTCGTCAAGGCTCCTGTCTGTAACGATAGAGATATTCTTTAGAACCGAGTACCAAGGGAGTAAACGATAATCTTGGAAGTCATATGATATCTTTATATCTTCCTTATCAAAAAGAATCTCTCCAGAGTCAGGTTTTAGAAGGCCAGCGATAAGTTTAAGTATAGTTGTCTTTCCCGCTCCTGATGGAGCGATAATAGCAGTGATACCGCTGTCCTTAATATTAAAGTTTAGATTCTCTACAGTCTTCTTTTGAGACCCGCTAGCGTAGGCGAAGCATACATTCTTAAATCTAATCATGCCTTCACCTCCGACTTACCTGTTTTTAAGAGTTTAGAAAGTAACTTATCAAACAAAACAGAGAGTAAGACTACTGTTACAGTCCAAGCAAACATCTCATCCGTCAAAAGATAGAACTTAGTCTCCCAAATGCTGTTACCGATAGACGGCATCGTACGGCAGATTACCTCGGCTGAGATACCTGCCTTCCAGCAAAGGCCAAGTCCCGAGCCCATAGCCGCAGCATTATACGGAAGAAGACTTGGAATATAGATATGCTTAATCTTCTTTAAAGGGTTCATTTTATAAACAAAGGCG
>DCGF01000021.1:0-6334 GCA_002314555.1 Ruminococcaceae bacterium UBA1785
CCACTAACTACGGCGTCAAATAGTTCGAGGAAGGTCTTAGGTTTAATCTTAGTTTCTCCGTAAACAGTGGCGATTTTATCAAGGATATCCATAAGGATGTCCCAGACTCTGTCCTGTTCCTCTGCGAGGGCGGAGAAGTTATTATCGTTTAGGGCTTTAGCATACTCTTTAAGTTTATTTGGTATGTCTGTATCAATTAAGAAATTATAGAGGGCAGTGGAAGCTTTAAGAGCTGTGGTGTCCTCTTTAAATTCTGATTCAAGCTTTAAAAGTGGCGTAATTAGGAGCTTTCTTTCGTCCTCGAGTTTTAAGAAGGTTTCTTCTGCTTCCTGTTCCTCTTTTTCGTTTCTAGGTTCTTTGAGACCCAGAGGACTGTTCTCTTTAAGGAAACCTTTACGCCAGGTGTCACCCTTAATATTCCAAACGAGGGCATAGTTTTCAAGGTTCGATACATTATTTATATCAAGAGGTGAGAGGCCTGTTTTTAAGTAGTTTAAGATGTTCTCAGTAGTGAAGCCGTTTACAAGGATTCGAAGAACGCTTCTAATGAGGGATATAACAGGTTGATTAGTTATAGGCTGACGGACATCTTCGAAAACTGGGATGTCGTATCTGTTAAATGCAGCTATAAGTTCACGGTTATATTCATTCTCATCACGGACGATAATAGCGATGTCGCTAAGTCTTATGTCCTCAGTTCTGAGAAGTTTCTTGATAGAGGCAGCGATGTAGTTACATTCAGCACGTTTATTATCTGCGGCGCAGAGGGTGATGTTCTCTGGGACACCGAGTTTAGGTGTGGCTTCGGCTTCGAAGATATTCTCTTCGAGGAAGCGAAGATCATCATTTTTATAACGTAGCTGCGATGTTTTAAGGATTTCTTCTGCTTTCTCGATGCGGTCGAGTTTAGTCTTAGTATGCTCGACAGCCTCAAAAATCATAGAAGTGTCAAGGTCTTTTGCTTTACAGTCGTAGCAAAGTGTTACATATGTGTTCTCTGATTGGTTAATTATTACTTTAATAATTTCAAGTTCCTGGGCTGTAAATCCCTTAAATGCGTCGATTACGACTGTGTAACCAGAGAAGAAGTTATTTTCTAAAACGAGTTCTTTAAGCTCATCAAGAGCCGTGTTATCATTCGAGAACTGATTTCTAAGAAGGGAATCATATTTTCTATAAATCTTAGAGAGTTCTTTAACTTTTTCTTCGATCTTTAGATTCTCTGCAGCAGCATCAAGCATGTCAGGTGTTACCTGCTGCATGTAAAATTCTGTAGTTAAGAAGAGAAGCTGACGGGCGAGGGAGGTGCTGTTTATATGATGCTCATAGAATTTAAGCTCGCCGTCAAGTTCGTGAAGAGTTTTAAGCATGAGGATGAGCTTCGCTTTGTCGTCTGCGTAGGAGGTAGGTAAACCGCCTATAGCGCGGTTTACGTAGTCTACGAGACGTGAGAAGCTCAGCACTTCTATACGGTTAGCTATCTCTGGGCCGTGCTCCTCTAAGAGGGCACGCTCACAGGTATAGGAGTACTGCTCGGGAATAATGTAGAGAAGTTTAGTATTACCTTCCTTCGCTCTGTCACCAAGTATCTGCCTTACATATTCTGTTTTACCGGAGCCCGCACGGCCAAGGATTAAACTGAACATATTCATTTCCTTTGCTTATAATATGTAGGTATTTTACCACATCTTAAAAACTTTTGCGAGGCATTAATGGGACATGGGGGAGGAAAAATTTTTGAATTGTATACAATTTGTCGTATCTTTTGGCTTTGGTATGGTGTATACTCAATAACGTTTTATAAAGGTATTATTATTTATGGAACAAATAAATTGTGTACAATTTGTCTATTTGGAGGCAAAACATGGATATAGATAGCTTGCTAAAAAGCATAAAGAAAATACATTTCATCGGAATCGGTGGCTCGGGCATGTGTCCTTTGGCTGAGATTTTGATTGCTAATGGATATACTTTGACGGGTTCTGATAATAATCCGGGGGATAACATAAATAAGCTTAGGGACTTAGGTGCATCTATTTCTATGGAGCAGGTTCCAGAGAATTTAGTTAAGTTTGCACCGGAGCTCATCGTTTACACAAACGCTATTCTTCCAGGTAACCCAGAACTTGCTGCTGCTATGAGTGGGGATGTACCTTGTGTGGAGAGAGCTATTTTGTTTGGTGCTATCTCTAGACTCTTTAGTAACTGCATCGGCGTATGCGGTACACATGGTAAAACATCTACTACTTCTCTTTTGTCACAGCTCTTCTTAGAGAACGGACTTGATCCAACTCTTGTTATCGGTGGCAGACTTCCTTTGATTGACAGCCACGGTAGATCAGGTAAATCGGAAACTATGATCTGTGAGGCATGTGAGTTTAAAGATACATTCCTTGAGCTCTCACCTGACACATCTATTATTTTAAATATTGATAACGACCACATGGAGTACTTCGGTACTATCGAAAACAGTATTCGCTCATTCACTAAGTTTGCGGACATGACGACTAACTTGATTGTTTACAACGGTGACGACAAAAATACATGCACCGCTATAAAGAACATGACGACTACTGGTAAGAAACTTATCACTTTCGGTTTCTCAGATATTAACGACTACAGTCCAGCGAACATCACTTATAACAGGGGAGCATATCCTGAGTTTGATGTTATTTATAAGGGCGAAAATATTGGCCACGTGGCTTTAGGTTTCCCAGGTAAGCATTCAGTAATTAACTCTCTGTCTGCTATAGCAGTCGCTTTGGAGAACGGCCTCACTATGGAACAGATCTCTAAGACTATCGGAAACTTTAAAGGTGCAGGTAGACGTTATGAAGTTCTCGGTGAGATTAACGGCATCACTATCGCTGATGACTACGCACATCACCCAACAGAACTTAAAGCTACTTTAAACACCGTAATGAGCATGGGCTTTAATAATGTTTGGGCTGTATTCCAGCCATTCACTTATTCTAGAACTAAAACACATATGAAAGCATTCGCAGAGGCTCTAGCTATTCCTACACACTGCGTAATGACTGAGATTATGGGTTCACGTGAGATAAATACAGAGGGCATCTACACTTCTCAGTTGGCTTCATTAATTCCAGGCAGCGTCTGGTATGAGACACAGAAGGAAGTTGCTGACTACGTAATGTCCAAAGCCGAACCAGGCGATCTTATCATCACCCTTGGCTGTGGAGATATTTATAAAGCTGCACAGTACATGGTGAAGACTTTGGGGGAGAGATTTAATGGCTAAGTACACGAAGAACACTAACAGTAATAAGTACAAAAGTAAGCGTCAGGAAATGATGCGCAGAAGACGTATTACTACTATAGTAGTGCTTGTCGTTTTCGTTTTACTTTTGGCGCTCATCATTAAGGGCTGTACTTCTTCCGCAGCTAAGAAGAAGGCAGCTGCAGAGGCTTCATCTAAAGCCGCCGCAGCTACTACAACAGCTGCTCCAGAAGAGACCGAGCCCGTAACCTATGAGCGCGACATAGCATTCGACACAGACGCTACATATGCAGCAAAGCATAAATACTGCGTAGGTGTAAACAGACAGGAGAACGTAGTAACTGTCTACGAAAAGGACTCAGACGGATACTACACCGTAGCAGTAAAAGCATTCGCTTGCTCATGTGGTAAAGAGGGAAGTGAAACTCCTCTCGGCACCTATACCACAGCAGATAAATATGAATGGCTTAAGATGGTTGACGGTACATACGCACAGTACACCCTTCGTATCACTGACCAAATCTGGTTCCATTCAGTACCTTATACCGCAAAGGATAAAAGTACTCTTGAGAGCGAAGAATTTAATAAACTTGGTACGGCCGCATCACTTGGCTGCGTAAGACTCTCAGCCGCTGATGCGAAATGGATATACGACAACATCGAGTGGAAATCTATGGTATTCATTTATGACAGTGATACTCCTAGCCCACTTGGAAAACCGGAGACGGTTAAAATCGACTTAAATAATAAGAACAAAGGTTGGGACCCAACTGATCCTGACAAATCAAATCCTTGGACAAAGAAATAAAGGAGAAACTTATGAATACTAATAAAGCACTTTACGAAGTTCCACAGGTTAAGAATTTTAAGGAACTTATTGATAATTCGGTTAATCTTTATCCTTTAGAACCTGCATTTAAGCTTCGCGACGAAAATGGGGAAATATTCGACGTGACTTATACAGCGTTTAAAGATGACATCTATGCACTCGGCACAGCTATCACAGATATGGGCTGGCTCGGCAAGCAGACAGCTATTATGGGTCAGAACTCATATAACTGGGTTACAACTTACCTCGCAGTTCAAATCGGTGGTGGCGCTGTAGTTCCTATCGATAAAGAACTCTACTTTGATGATATTAATAACATCCTCACAGTATCTGAGACAGATATCTTCTTCCTTGATAAGAAGTCATACGGAAAAATCGAAAATCACCTTGATGACCTCACACGTGATATCACTTTCATCATTCTTGATGCAGAGAAAGATGAAACTGAGAACATGATTTTCTCTGACCTTCTTGAAAAAGGTAAGAACCTTGTTAAAGACGGCTCAGCAGCACTTGATACTTATTCAGCTGTTGATCCAGATCCTAACGTAATGAGCGTTCTCTCATTCACATCAGGTACATCAGGTCTTACAAAGGGTGTTATGCTCTCACAGGGTAATATCGTTTTCGCAGTTATGAGTAACTGCTCTGTAGCTAAGTGTGGCCCTGGCGACCAATACCTCTCTGTTTGCCCATGTCACCACACTATGGAGATGACTGAGGGTATCCTCATTCCTCTCTACTGCGGTTGCTGTATCGCATTTAACGACAGCCTTCTTCACCTCATGAAGAACTTCCAGGACTTCAAGCCAACTATCTTTGTCTGCGTTCCTCTTATGATGGAGAAATTCTGGTTTAGAATTATGGCTGCTGTTTCTGAGAAGAAGGGCGGTAAACTCAAACTCACATTTGGTAAGCTTATCGCAGAAGCTACAAACGTTGTCGGCATTAACATGAACGACAAAATCTTCGAAGAGATTACAAAGAACTTCGGCGGACGTCTTCGTCTCTTCGTTGTTGGTGGTGCAGCAGTACCTCCACAGCCAGTTAAGGACTTTAAGACATTCGGTATCGACTCATACATCGGTTACGGCATGACTGAGTGTGCTCCACTTATCGCTTGTAACCACGACGCACTCTTTACAACAGACTCTGTTGGTAAGCCAATTCCAGGTGTTGATGTTACAATCATCAACGCTAACGAAGAAGGTATCGGCGAAGTTTGTGTTAAGGGTCCAAACGTAATGCTCGGTTATTATAAAGATGAAGCTTTAACAGCTGAGACTATCGACGCTGACGGATACATCCACACAGGCGACATCGGTTCTTTAGACGAAGATGGTATCCTTCGCCTCAACGGACGTATTAAGAACGTAATCGTTACTAAAAACGGTAAGAACATCTACCCAGAGGAGCTCGAGTTCCATCTAAACAGTAACCCACTCGTAGCTGAGTCTATGGTAGTAGGCTTTGAAGATATCGAACTTGAAGATACTATCGTTGAAGCTAAGATCTTCCCAGACTTCGAAGCTATTAAGAAGAAAGCTGCTGAAAAGGGTAAAGAGGTTCCAACAGGAAACGACCTCGAAAAACTCTTCGACGACATTGTTAAGGAACTTAATAAGAAACTCCCTAACTATAAGAACATTAAGAAAGTTACTCTTCGTGAAAACGAATTTATTAAAACTACAACCATGAAAATTAAGCGTTACGCTAACATGGATGACGAAGCTAAGGAATCATAATGAAAAGATTTATATCTCTTTTACTCGTCTTAGTCCTGCTCTTCTCGCTCGTGGGATGTAGTTCCCACTTCACTGAGGAGGGACTAAAAGTTGTGGCGGCCACAGGCATGGGCGCCGGATTCCACACCGCAGTCCCTGAGGACTACAGCACAGCCATGAAATCCGGCCTCTACGAACTTCTTCTCGACGAGAAGAGCTGTTCAGTCGCTGCAAAAGACACAACAGGAAAAATATGGTACGCTCTTCCAACCGCAGAGAACACCGTAGGTTCTATGCTTAACCTCGAAGTTACTGACGGCAGTAAGTGGTACAAACTTAACTCTCAGGATAACTCTGTTGCCCTGGGTAAGGCTAAGTGCGTAACTTCGGAAGATTCTATCCAGATTAATTACACATTCTGTGATAAAGCCTCAGATCCATCCTTCTCTATCCCAGTATCTCTAACTTTAAAACTTGTAGACGGTGTTTTTGTAGCATCCGTTAACACAGGGGAGATTGGAATAGATAATGGCTGGACCA
>DCGF01000021.1:6356-8249 GCA_002314555.1 Ruminococcaceae bacterium UBA1785
ATTCTCCCAACGTTTGGCGCAGTGGACACTGCAGCCGAGGGTGACTTTATAGTCATCCCTGATGGTCCTGGTGCACAGATTAACCTAGCGACAGTTGGGGAGAACACATATGTACTCGATACATATGGCACAGACCCTACTTTAACTGATGAGAACTTACATTCATCAGTTATCGGTGCCTTCGGCCTTAAGTGTGGCAGCAGCGCCTTCGCTGGAATTATCACAGGCGGCGACGCAATCTCTAAAATCAAAGCCACCACAGGTGCTTTGAACACGGTCGGCGCCTCCTTCTCATACCCAACTGGTGAGACATGCGCTATGTCATATAAGTTTATCTCCGGCTCAGCTGCCACATGTTCTACACTCGCAGCGATGTGTCGAGAACAACTCACCCGTGATGGTATGCTCTCTACAAGAGTTATCTCAGCTGAAGATAGCCTCCCTGTAAATATCACAGTAAACGCAGATAGAGATAATAAGTTTGAAAATACTGAGGACTTAATCAGCATCCTTAAAGCTAAGGGTGTTGACGATATTAATCTTCGATACGACAACATCATTAAAAACTACAAAGTTCAGTCTAAGATGGGTAAGAGCGAAGAACTTGAATCCCTTCGTAACTACCTCTCAACTCAGGGCTTTGGTTTTTATCCAACAGTAAACTTCTTTGACGGCAAAGTTGAGACTCCTGAGAAGCTCACATCAAAGATTGTCTCTTTCCTTAAGAACTCAAAGAAACTTGGCTTTGAAGGCTACTGCATCGGCGACGTAGGTAGCGAAGTTAAGTCAACTTCAAAAGCAGGTCGTCAGGATTTCGTACAGGGTATTTTCACACAGTCTATAGCTCTCTCCACTAATAAGAACCTTATGGTGGATCACGGAAATCTCTACACACTTAAAAACGCAAACATCATCTCAGGTCTTCCTATCAACACCTCATATGAGGAGTCTGATAGTTACGAAGCAGTACCATTCATCCAGATGATTCTCCGCGGTGTTGTTGAGTACACAGGTACTTATCTCAACTACGCAGAGGATTATGATGCAGCGCTCCTTCGTTGCCTTGAGTACGGTGCTATGCCATCCTTCCTTCTCTCATATAACGAGAAGGATGAACAGACCTTCTATGAGAACTGGAGCGCTAAGGCACTCGGTGCATATCAGCTCTTTGACGGCGCTATTGCTGACCTTCGTGCCGCTAAGATGACTGATCATAAGAAGCTTCAGACAGGTCTTTACCTCACTGAGTATAATAGCAATACATACATCTACATTAACTACACAGCGGAGACACAGTATTATAACGGTCTCACTATAGGCCCTATGACTTACCTCCGCGTAAACTAAGGTGCTAATATGAGTAAGGTTTATATCCCACGCTTTGACTATATGTGCCAAAACAACATATACACAGGAAGCGTTGGCGCATTTAGATATAGATGCTGTCCTCTTAAAAAGGATGAGATTGACACAGTCTTTATGACATCCTTTTACTACAACAACTGCTTTGACGTAGAACTTGAGGCAGGACGAGTATCTACAAAAGAATTTGAATACAGTCAAGAGGGGCTAGACCAAGCCGTAGCCTGGCTCTCCTCTCAAATAGGTGATTAATTTGTCCGATTATAAAAAGAACATAAGGAACTTTTCCATCATCGCTCACATCGACCACGGTAAGTCTACCTTGGCCGATCGTTTGCTTGAACTCACCGGTATGGTGGCAAAGCGTGACATGACAGAACAGCTCCTTGATAACATGGACCTAGAGCGTGAGCGCGGTATTACTATCAAAGCTCATGCTGTAAAGCTTGATTATAAGGCTGATGACGGTGAAGTCTACGAACTTAACCTCATCGACACCCCGGGCCATGTTGACTTTAACTATGAAGTTTC
>DCGF01000021.1:8303-8507 GCA_002314555.1 Ruminococcaceae bacterium UBA1785
AGTACACAGGGAATAGAGGCGCAGACACTTGCTAATACCTATCTAGCACTTGATCACGACCTTGAGATCTGCCCTGTAATTAATAAGATCGATTTGCCTGCTGCTCACCCAGACGAGGTCTGTAAAGAGGTGGAAGACGTAATCGGTCTCGACTGTGCAGAAGCTCCACGTGTCTCCGCTAAAACCGGACAGAACGTAGAGCAG
>DCGF01000021.1:8537-8784 GCA_002314555.1 Ruminococcaceae bacterium UBA1785
AGAGCAGGTGCTCGAGCAGATTGTAAAGATTGTTCCACCTCCAGAAGGTGACGCAGCAGCACCTCTTCGTGCTCTTATCTTTGACTCTATCTACGACAGCTATAAAGGTGTAATCGTATATGTACGTATAGTTGACGGTACTATTAAAGCAGGCGACACCATGCGCCTCATGTCAACAGGTGCCGAATTCACAGTCGTTGAAGTCGGCTACATGCGCGCTACCTCTATGGAGCCTGCGTCTTCCCTA
>DCGF01000021.1:8888-13204 GCA_002314555.1 Ruminococcaceae bacterium UBA1785
GAATCCGGCAGCAGAACCTCTCCCTGGATACCGTAAAGTTAACCCTATGGTTTTCTGTGGTATCTATCCAGCAGACGGCGCCGACTATGAGTCTTTAAAGGAAGCGCTCGCTAAGCTTCAACTTAATGACGCCGCTCTATCCTTTGAACCTGAGACCTCGGGCGCCTTAGGATTTGGCTTCCGCTGCGGCTTCCTCGGTCTTCTCCACTTAGAGATTATCCAGGAGAGACTCGAGCGTGAATATGACTTAGACCTCGTTACAACTATCCCTTCAGTTATTTATAAAATCCACTTAACTGATGGTACTGTTGTCGAGATTGATAACCCATCCAACTATCCTGACCCTGCGACTATTCAGTTCTCAGAGGAGCCTATCGTAAACGGTCATATCTTCTCACCACCTGAATACGTAGGTCAGATTATGGATCTCTGCCAGGAGAGACGTGGCGTCTTTAAAGACATGCAGTACATCACTCCTGACCGTGTGGACATCCACTACGAACTTCCACTCAACGAAATCATCTACGACTTCTTTGACGTACTTAAGTCCCGTACGCGTGGATATGCATCCCTCGACTATGAGATCTTAGGTTACCAGCAGTCCGACCTCGTTAAACTCGACGTCCTTCTAAACGGTGACCAAATCGATGCTCTCTCATTTATCATCCACAGTGAGAAGGCATATGCAAAAGCTCGTAAAATTGCTGAAAAGCTCAAGGATAATATTCCTCGCCAGCTCTTTGAAATTCCTATTCAGATGGCTATAGGCGGAAAGGTAATCGCACGTGAGACTGTAAAAGCTATGCGTAAAGACGTACTTGCTAAGTGTTACGGCGGTGACATCACACGTAAGAAAAAACTCCTTGAGAAGCAAAAAGAAGGTAAGAAAAGAATGCGCCAGTTCGGTACTGTTGAAGTACCTCAAGAGGCGTTTATGGCGGTGCTTAAACTTGACGAGTAGTGGTATTTACATCCATATACCGTTTTGTAAGTCCCTCTGTCCATACTGTGACTTTTATAAAATCAAGTATAATGAGGAACTAGCAGAGAAATATATAGAGGCAGTAGTAGATGCTACTGCCTCTCTTAGTGTTCTATATAATTCCTCTTCTTTCGATACCGTCTATTTCGGTGGCGGTACACCATCCTCTATAGATGGTGATCTAATAGTTAGAGTCTTAGACGCCTTAAGATTAAACTTTGATATCTCTCCATCCTCTGAAATCACGGTTGAATGTAATCCGTCGTCTGCTTTAGAGGACTTTATTCCTAAAGTTGCTGTGGCCGGAGTTAACCGTGTGTCTTTAGGTCTTCAGTCTGCCGTTGACTTAGAACGTAAGTCTCTAGGCCGCCTCGCAGGCCCGTCTCGCGTGACTACTGCCCTTGATATCTGCCACTTATCAGGCATAGATAACATCTCACTCGACTTGATACTCGGCGTCCCAGGACAGACTCTTTCTTCTTTAGAAGAATCTTTAGACTACTGTATCTCATCAGGTGTACCTCACGTCTCAGCATATATGTTAAAACTTGAAGAGGGCACAGTCTTTTATAAAAGGCAGGACACACTCGACTTACCACCTGAGGACACTGTCTGCTCTATGTATGACTTAACCTGTAATACTCTGTCTTCTGCTGGTCTTAAACAGTACGAGATATCTAACTTCGCACGCCCTGGTTTTGAGTCGCGTCATAATTTGAAATATTGGAACGATGAGACATATTTAGGTATTGGCCCTGGAGCTCATTCATTTATGAATGGTAAAAGGTTTTACTATCCTTCCGATGTGGTAGGATTTATGCGTGGAGATATGCAGTGTATCCCTGACGGGGAGGGCGGCGCTCTTTTAGAGCGCGTAATGCTCGGTCTTAGACTCTCTTCTGGTATCTCGTTTTTAGACAAAGATACTTTAGAAGAGATATCATCTGATAAGACACTCGCACCTTTTATAAATATTTCTAATGGAAACCTATCCTTAACACATGAGGGCTTCTTAGTCTCGAATGTGGTCATCTCAAAAATAATAGAAAAAATTAAGCTCTAAAGGTTTTCCTTTAGAGCTTTAATTTATATATCTTTATTTAATTTTGGAATGGCGTTTGTAGCAGCGTGTTGGCTGCTTTCATGTCCAGGTGTTAAAAGTGAAAGTGAAGCTTCTGTAATGTCAAAAGCTGTTTCAACGATAGTACCTTTAGCACGCTCATCCATTTTTATTTGGGCCCTATGAGTGAGGTCTGATGAACGAATCTCAAACTTTCCTTTTGCTAAATCAATAGCGTCATCAATAAGGAATACCGATGATAAAAAGATACTTAAAATAGGGATGGCAAATGTAACTTGTAATGAGAAGTAAATCTGTCGAAGGTCCAAAAGGTAGAGACCTGTCGCTGTGGCGTTACAGACAACCATATTTACCCACATCATTATTATAGTGAGAAGGGTTGGCCAGTGTCTCTCAGCAAAGAGGTAGAGAGCCACACAACAGAGAATGAGCTCTATAGTACCGGCAACGATACAGAACCAAATATAATATGTGTTGAAAAAGACAGGGAACCATTCATATCCAGTAAAGTTTATAGTGTCTTTTATAGCTGGAATATTACCGAATGTTGATAAAAAGAATGATGCCTGACAAAGAAGAAAAATGTCGACAAAAATTACAACGCCCCAAGTTTTAGGAAGGGACTTTTCTTTTTTAGCCATTTCACTCACCCCATTTATCGTTAGTGTACCAAAATTATTCCTCTTCGGCAAGAGGGTTTATATCATTATAGATATAGTCGTTTAACATCTCTGATGCCTCGTCTATGTCGAAGACAAGACAGTTGCCGCAGGATTTGTTCTCAGAGCGCCAAGAACCGTCGATTGGTACACCGAGTGATTCGATGTCGTAGTGGAGATATTTAAAGATGGCACCGATACCAAGACCTATCATCTCTGTACTTGTGATATCAGTCTCGATGTTAGGAAGAACGCCGTTTGAGAGCTTTAGAAGCTCAACTGGGTTTGTGTGCATAAGCTCTTTCTTTATGCCGCTGATGGTCTCACGTTGGCGTCTTGTACGCTCAAAGTCAGAGTCGAGTTTTCGAATACGGCAGAACATCAAAGCCTCTTCGCCGTTTAAGTGTACACTGTCACCTGATTCGAAGGTAAGCTGGTTTCCGGTCAAGGTCCACTCACCCCAGGTGTTGTTGAGGTAGTTTGCCTCTGTCTCTGTGATAGGTACATCGACACCGCCGAGTGCATCTATCATATTTTCAAAGGCTATAAAATCTACCATCATGTAGTTGTCGATTTTAATCTTATAGTTGTATTCAAGTGTATTCCAAAGAAGATCTATGCCGCCCCAGGACATGGATGCGTTTAGTTTGTTCCATCCGTTATCAGGAATCTCAACATAGCTGTCACGGAGGAAGGATGTAATCTTCATCTTCTTTGTGTTCTTATCTATAGAGACAATCATCATAGTGTCGGAGCGGGAGACCGTCTCACCCTCACGTGCATCAACACCGACTAAGAGAATGTTTGTAACATTCTTATCAGAATATAGCTCCTCTTCACTGATATATGGATTTACATGCTCTGTAGTCTCCTTATGTGAGAGCTTATTATAAATAGAGAGAACAACAAGACCTATAAGTACTAAGAAGACTAGAATGCCTATACCGATAGCTCTTATAATCTTTCTTCTAAGGCTCAAATGCTTCTTTTTCTTCCTAGGAGCTTTAGTATTTACGTCTTCATATTCTGTTGGTATTCTCTGTTTTTGAGCTATGTGCTGTCCACTGGTTTTGCTCTGAATATTTTGATCTATATAAGATTTTTGTTCCTGTCTAGAAAGAGGGATACCTTCGTTCTCAAAACCAAAGTCGTCATCTATATCGTAACGACCGGAATCGAAGTCCTCAAATTCATCATCGAAGAAGTCGTCGCTTTTGCTGCTGATATCTTCGAAATCATCGTATTTTGCCATTCTGTGCCTCCAAAGGGAAAATTGGTTTTATTATTCTTATATTCTTATCTTCTTATATTCTTATCTAACAAATAATAAAAGTAATAAAAATAACTAAAAATATTATATATTAAACATCTTAATAATCAAGTTTACTACGCAATTGTAAGTTATTTGAAAGAGTTTTTTAGTTATAGATAAATAATTTATTGACAACAAAATAATATTTGTTAAAATGTCATTTGTGATTGGATTGGGCAGTCGCTGGTGGAAACACGAGAGGAAAGTCCGAGCCCCACAGAGCAGGATGACGGCTAACGGCCGCCGAGGGTAACCTTAGGGAAAGTGCAACAGAGATATACC
>DCGF01000037.1 GCA_002314555.1 Ruminococcaceae bacterium UBA1785
CATCTGGACGAAGGTAAGGAAGTGTGCCGTTTTCTCTAACTTCCTGAAGTCTCTTTGCAAGTCTGTGGGCAAGTGAGATAGGGAGCGGCATAAGTTCAGGAGTCTCGTCACAGGCAAATCCGAACATGATTCCCTGGTCGCCAGCACCGTTGAGGTTATAAGCGTCGTCGTCGCCTTCCTTGATCTCAAGTGAAGCATCTACGCCCATAGCGATATCAGGAGACTGCTTGTCAACGTTTACGATGATGTTACAGTTACTGCCGTTAAAGTTATATTCGTCTTTATCATAGCCGATGCTAATAATTGTATCACGAGCGATTTTTTCGATATCAACATCTGCCTTTGTTGTGATCTCACCCATAATCATAACCTGATTAGTAGTTGCAGTTGTCTCACATGCAACACGTGAGTTCTTATCTTCTTTTAACATTGCGTCAAGAATAGCGTCACTAATCTGGTCGCAAACTTTGTCTGGATGTCCTTTTGTTACGGACTCTGATGTAAAGAGATGATGCATATATCCTCCAAATTTTGACTTAAAAAGAGCCCCTCGGCATAACCGAAGGGCTTTAAAACCTTATCTTTCGGTGTACACCGCAGGAATTAGCACCTTAACTTAATGTCAGGTTGCTGGACGCCAATGGGCCTGGTCCCGAAACGTCTCTCTTGATAAGAAAGTATTTAATTTCCGATACGTATTCTATTACTTATAAACTACTATGTCAACTCTTTTTTAATATAGGAGAGAGACGCTTGTAGATGAGGAAAGTGACAGCGGCATCGATAAGTCCTTTAACTACTGTGAAAGGAAGATTGAAAATCAAAAGTGCCTTCAAAAGATTATCGGCTGCTGGAAGGAGTACTTGATACATTCCAATAATTGCCTCATATGGAAGGCCCAAGACTTTGATGTAAAGCGGGTAGATGAGGAAATAGTTTATAGGGATGGAGCAGATACCCATAATGAGTGCGCCAAGAGCTGATGCTATAAAAGCAGTTTTTTTAGTCTTATGCTTTTTATAGATGAGACCTGCTGGAATTACGAAACAGCAACCGAGTAAGAAGTTTGAGAGTTCTCCGATAAATGCCGAGCCAGAAAGTGGTAAATGGATTATGTTCTTAAGAAGACAAACGAGTGCACCTGCGAGTGGTCCGTATGCAAATGTGATGACAAGTTCAGGAATGTCTGAAAAGTCGAGCTTAATAAAGCTTGGCATGATAGGGATGGAGACTTCGATAAACTGAAGGACCATAGCTACAGCGGACATTACTGCTACAGATGTCATACGACGAATTTTTACTGAGTTTTTAGATGTGGTTTTCTTAGCCAATTTTATTACTTCCCAAAATAAATTTCTTCAAAGGAAAACGCCCTGTGAAAATCACAGGGCGTAGTTAGATAAGTAACTCTTCTCTCGTCCAGACTATAACTGTCGGTGCTGGAATTTCACCAGCTCGGCCAAGAAGGCTCGCGGACTATACCGCCGGTGGGGAATTGCGCCCCGCCCTGAAGATGTTTAAATATTATCACTATGTGGTTTTAGTGTCAACCTATAGTTTCAATCATATGGAGGCGAACATCGCCTGCGAGATAGAGTGAGCCGCAGACAATAAGTGCCTCAGAAGGCGATGTCAGGCTTCTGGCAAGGTCAAAAGCTTTACACGGGTCGTCACAAGGAGTGACATCACTACAAAATGCTTTTGCTTTTTCTGCCAAAGCCTCTGCTTTCATAGCGCGATCATTTGATGGAGTTGTAGTAACTATGCGTTTTGCGAGTGGTGATAAGTGCTCAACTACAGAGGAGACATCCTTATCTTCCATAACACCGATAACGAGAGTTTTCTCCTTATCGTTTACATATGAAAGAAGTGTTTTTCTTAGCGCGTGTGCGCCATCTTCATTATGACCGCCATCAAGGATGATGAGCGGTGACTTAGAAAGCACTTCGACACGAGCAGGTATTCTAGTCACCTCAACGCCTGAGATGATATCGGAATCCGTTATTTCATATCCTTGCTCTCTTAGCGCCTCGATTATGGAGAGGGTCACTGAGAGGTTATCAATCTGATGAGGGCCAAGGAGTGGAAGAGTCATCAAAGATCCTTTATATGAAACTCTTTGTCCGTTTATATCTTCGGATATAGAAGTGATGGCTGATGGGTCGGCTGCTATGAATTTATTATTCTTTTTCCTTGCTGTGTCTACGATCACTTTAAGAGCAGAGCTACTGCTCTGAGGTGCTACTACAGTCACACCGCCATCTTTAATGATTCCTGCTTTTTGTGTAGCAATTTCTTCGATAGTGTTACCAAGGATTCCCATATGATCGAAAGATAGGGAAACTATAGCGGATACTAGAGGAACATCAATTACATTTGTAGAGTCGAGCAGTCCGCCGAGGCCTACTTCGAGAACAACAACATCACAGTTTTCCTCTTTGTAATAGAGAAAAGCGATAGCAGTGATGACCTCAAACTCTGTTGGAGAATTATCCTCTGCATCAAGTTTATCTACAACTGCTTTTACGCGTTCTGTGATTCTACAAAGAGCCTCTTTTTCAATGAATTTACCATCAAACTGAATCCTCTCTCGAAAATCTGATACGAAAGGGGAAGTGAAAAGAGCTGTTTTGTAACCTGCTGCAATTAAAATATTCGCTGTGGTTGTACAGACAGAACCTTTTCCGTTTGTGCCGGCAACGTGTACATATTTTAATCCTTTTTCAGGATGGTCCAAAGCTGAAAGAAGAGCATTTATTCTCTCAAAGCCAGGCCTTGAGCCAAAGACAGCTCTACTCTCTATGTAATCTACTGCTTCTCTAAAATCCATATTAAACCTCTATGTCATAGTGAAAGTGTGTGCGTCAATAAAACTTTCTCTTGCTGCGACAAACTCTGTTTTTCTTCGGCGACTGATTGGAATCTCGTCCCCATTTGTCATATAGAGTTTGTCGATTGTCTTAGACACGGATCTTATGTTAGACATGTTTATCACATATGACCTGTGACAGGCAAAAAAGAACTCGTCAGAAAGTTGAGCGGCAATTTGGAAAAGTGGAATAGTTGCTGGTATTTTGCCGTTCTTTGTGGCAATAGATGTCTCCCTGTTAACTGATGATACGTAGACAATTTCGTTCATAGGGAGTGTCAGTCTATTAGTGCCGTTTTTAATAAGGACAACCCTTCTAGAAAGTTTTTTCTTTCTAAAACTGTCGATAGCCTCGCAGACTGCTTTGCTTGAGATAGGTGGCCTCATAACTCGATATGCCTCGACAAAATAAGCCTCATAAGCTGTCTCGATGTTATCTGAGATTAGAACTATCTCTTCAAAATGGTCATGTTCGCGAAGTATTTGCGCTGATCTAATCGCAGTGCGTTCGTCGCTATCGTCGATGAATAGTATACCATTAGAGATATCGGTTTTCAAAAGTATTTTCATATCCTTGAAGACCACAACTTCTGCGGTAATCATTTTATCATACATATACGATGAGACGATTTTTTTAAGTCCATTTATGACCTTTTTATTTTTACTTAATATGTTAATTTGTAACATATCAGTTTCTCCTTTCGTACCACGCCCCCAAGCCTCCTGACAAAAGGTTAGCAAAGAATAGAATAAAATGCGAGTTTTTGCAACTTTTTGACACAAAAAAATGACATAGCATACCGCTCGTCGCCAAAATCGAGCATTTCGTAGCTAA
>DCGF01000017.1:0-16057 GCA_002314555.1 Ruminococcaceae bacterium UBA1785
GGTCTTGGAGAATTGAGTAAAGTGTAACGTGTTCAAGAGCACCGTGTGAGAGATTATAAACAACCTCATCAACGTCCTCGAAACGACCTACACGCTCATCGAGACATCTCTCTTTTGTAACTATCTGGCAAGGACCGTTTGGATCAAGTTCATTTGTAGCTTTTGCATCAAGCCATGAAACGGCACCGCAGAGACCAAGACGCTCAGGAGTTACAACGCAAACGTGAGATGGTGAGAATGCCTGACAAAGGATACAAGAATAGAATACTGGAACAGATTCATCTGTCATTGTCTTAAGACGTTCATCACGCTTATCGAATACTTTATTTGCAAAAGCACGAAGTTCCTTATTCTTTTCAGCATCAACTGTAATCTTAACCTGACACTTATCTACTACTGTGTCGAAGTCAGACATAATCTTTGCGTAAAGAACTTCACCAATATGCTTAAACTTAAAGCCAGCTTCATAGTCAACCTTTGAAATACGAATACGAATCATATCTCTCTGGCCTGTGTGCATAAGACCCTCTACGCAGTTAAGGTATGAGTGGAACTTACGCTCAAATACTGATTCAAAGTCTGGCTGCATGTTCTTTCCTGCAACTTCAACGACATAAGAGAGAGAAACTTTTGAGCCCTCTGGGAATTCATCAATTTCTGGACCAATAACTTCAATCTTATGATCCTCAATTTCAGATGCTTCCTTAGTCTGTACAAGCTCGAAACAGTCAACACGTGAACCGTCAATTTCAATCTGCATGTCTGCCTTACGAATGATTTCGCCTTCGTAAGCTGTTGAGAATGCTACAGGTATATCTACATTTGTAACCTTAATTTTAATACCACGAGCTTCAAGAGATGTATCAATCCAGTCCTTTGTATCTGTGTTAATTACAAGTGACTTTGGAACTGACCACATATCATCTGTGTCGTTAGTAATTACTGGGAATCCAAGTTTGATAGCGCCGGCACCGCAAGCTACTGTGATATCAGCAACTGGTGCATATGCGTTAACAAAAGCGTTGATTCTATCAAATGTATATCTGTGGAAACCTTCCCAGTCACCTGGCTGAACGTTACCAAAGATCATTGCTGTACGAGTTACAAGTGAGATGATGTGGCCTACGCCCCAAATCTCATCTGTTACAGGAACAAGACGTACTGGGAATCCCATGTTGATGCCAGCTTCGTACATCTGATCGATAATACCACCGATTAAGAATACGAAAATACCACGTGACTGATATCCCTTAACGATTTCTACTGCTTCTTCTGTTGATGGTGCAGGACCGATCATTACAACGAAACCAGGAATATCAAGTGTTACAAGTGGAACACCAAGTTCACGTACTTCTGCATCTGAGAAGTGACCATGATATTTTGTTCCTTCATAAGGAGTTGGAGTCTCAACATATTTACATGCTTCAATCATTTCTGCAGCAATAGCTGTACCAACACCTGACCAGAAGATTGACTTTGTACGAGGCTCACGGAGCATCATTGCTTTAACATCAGTGAGTGCGTCCTGAAGTTCGCCTGTAGTTGTAACCTTCTTACCAATATATGCATAAATGCAAGCCAAATAATATGCTGTGTTTGGCATATTGAGTGGTGCATCTCTTCCGACTTTTTTGACAATAGCGTTTACCTCAGCTTCAGCTTTAGCAAACATCTCGTCTGAACCACGGAATACTCTTTCAAAAAGTGCCATAATTCATTTTCCTTTCTTAAATAAGACTGTCCATTTTTGCTTTGATTTGTTTTATCTCATCCAAAGCAACTGGACTACAATCATATGGAGAGAGACCATTTCTATCCGCATCAATCACTTCTGCGTTGTAGTGAATGAATCCGAGCAAATCTTCATCAGGAACTCTAGATTTAACAAATTCTTCATCAGAGGCGTCGCGAACTTTGTTTGCGACTACGTAAACTTTGTCTACGCCGATATCCTTCGCAAGTCTTTTTACATTTTCATACGTTTGAACTGAGCGTGCGCCTGGTTCAACTACAACTATGAAAAAGTCCACAAGACTTGCCGTTCCACGAGCGAGGTGTTCAAGGCCTGCTTCCATATCCATAACTACAACATCGTCACGTCTAAAGACGAGAGCCGAGAGTATGGACTTGAGCATTACATGCTCTGGACATACACAGCCTGAGCCACCAGTTTCTACAGTACCCATAACAAGTAACTTTACACCGTTAATGTCTTTTGAATACTTGTCAGGAATATCAGAAACCTGAGGGTTGAGTTTGAAGAACTTATTGGCGTCGTTTGCGCCTGTCCTCTCCTCAACCAGTGAGCGCATCTTGGAAATAGGAACTATTGAATTTACTTCCTCTTCGGAAAGACCAAGTGCAAGACCTAAGTTTGCATCCGGGTCAACATCGGCAGCTAAAACTGTCCTGCCCTCGTCGGCATAGAGCCTTGCGAGTGTTGAGGAAAGTGTTGTTTTACCAACGCCGCCTTTTCCTGTGATTGCTAGTTTCATTTAAAAGCCTCTTTATTTAATGTTTACTTAAATGTTTAAAGCTGTACGCTTATTCTCAATTGCCTCGATCATCATGTCGCACATCTTATCGAGATCTTTTTCAACTGTGAAGTTAGCTTCAACCCACTGCTTTGTACCAGACTCACCACGGAGAAGTTCAATAACTTGCTCTGAACCTTCGCAGAAAGGCTCAACGCCGAGGAAAGTATCGATACCAGTTGCAACTACGTAGTTACCGATTGAAACTGCCTTCTCTGACATCCATTCAGGAGCACAACCAACAAGTGGAATCTCTGAGATGTTGATTCCCCAGTCGTTTGCGATGTCTGTTGCAAGGATCATCATACGTGAAATATCTACGCAAGAACCCATGTGAAGAACTGGAGGAATACCAACAAGTTCACATACACGGCGAAGGCCTTCACCGCAGCAGTCCTTAGCTTCAAGATCCATAAGACCTGCTTTTGCAGCAGCCTGAGCTGAACAACCAGAAACAACAACGATGATATCGTTTTCAAGGAGCTTCTTCATAAGTTCAATGTGAGAGTAGTCAGCACGAACCTTAGGGTTGTTACAACCTACCATAGCAACTGCGCCACGGATAACGCCAGATTTAACAGCATCAACGAGAGGCATCATAGTACCTGTCTCATCAACATGGCTGTTTGTTACACCGTCAAGGCACTTCTTAATAGCTTCAACTGAGTAACCAACACGAGCATTTGTTTTAAGGTTTGGAATATTAACAAGTTCTGGCTTTCTGTTCTTAAAGTTTTCACAAGCGATTTTAACAATCTCTTTTGCCTTTTCAGCAGCTGTTTCCTCTGTGAACTCGATAAAGTCTGAGTCAGGCATACGAGCGATTGGGCTTGTTGTAATAAACTTTGTATGGAAGCATTTTGAAAGTGGACCGAGTGCTGGGAATATGCACTGTACGTCAACTACGATTGCTTCACAAGCACCTGTGAGTACTACGTTCTCCTGCTGAAGGAAGTTACCAGCCATTGGAATACCATGACGCATTGCAACTTCGTTTGCTGTACAGCAAACGCCTGCGATGTTGATACCCTTTGCACCGTTTGCCTTTGCAAGAGCGATCATCTCTGGATCCTGAGCATAGAAAACAATCATCTCTGACAAAGAAGGATCATGTCCGTGAACAACGATGTTTACCATGTCCTCTTCCATAACACCAAGGTTAGCAGTTGTGTCGATTGGCTTAGGTGTACCAAAAAGTACATCAGAGAACTCTGTACCCATCATAGAACCGCCCCAGCCATCTGAAAGACCAGCGCGAAGTGAATGCTTAACAAGTGCTTCAGGAAGTGATGAGCAACCCATATGTGTCATATGGAGTGACTGAGATACTTCTCGGTCAATAGCTCTTGGAAGAATGTCCGCTTTCTCCCAAAGTTCCTGAGTATGTTTTGGAGCACGGTCAAGGAAACGGAGCTTTCCGAAAGGCTTACCGTATTCCATAAGACCTGTTTCTGCTACCTCATGAGCGATGTCATAGATATCTCTATCCTTTGTTTCAATGCCCCACTCGCCTGCAATCTTTAAGAGCTTGTCAGGATCTTTAACCTGATATGCTCCGTCAGGTGATGTTTGATAAAGTGTATGAGCAATTGAACGACCATGGTCTGAGTGAGTAGCTGAACCGCCAGCTGTAAATCTTAAATAGTTACGAGCAACAATACCGTGAGCATCACAACCACAGATACCGCGTGGTGACTTTGGTGTAATGCGGCAAGGACCCATGCTACAAATACGACAACAAATACCCTGTTCGCCGAACTTACAGTGTGGATTCTGATTTTCTACACGCTGTTGCCATGAATCTGCGCCAACCTTTGCTCCTGTTTCAAGCAAAGCGTTAGTGGCAGCTTCCATCTCCTCAATAGAAATGAGTTTGTCCCAATTCATGGAATAATGCCTCCTATATTTAATAAAATGACAGGAATAATATACCAAAAATAAATGTACATGTACCTACCTCAATTTGTGTAAATAAGTAAAGGTCGCGCTACAAAGTGTAGCGCGACCTGAAACTATAAATATTCTATTAACTACGTATTATTCCTCAGTGGTTAAGACCATTCTTACCATATTTGTTATTCATGTTAAGCGGAAGTGCGCAAAGAACAAGGTATGTCTGCATAGCAGCCTGCTTAACTCTCTTAATAGGTCCCATCTTAGGCATTGGAACAGAGATGTAGTCCTTCTTCATCTCTTCCTTAGAAAGCTTTGGAAGTGGGAATACGTGGTCATCATGTGAGAGCATTGGAGCGTCACAAGGCTTACCCTTTAAAGCAGAGATAGCACGAATGCCGATCATCTGAAGGAGTCTAAGACCTGTTGGGATGAGCCATGGGTTCGCTGGAGCAACGATTGGAATCAATGTACCACCAGCCATACAGATGAGAGAAGCACACTTTGCTGGGTCACAGCAACCTGTAGCTTTCCAGAAGCAGATGTCTGATGTTGTAGCAAGAGTACAGTTACCCATACCATACTTCTTCATTGGAAGTGCAGCGAGGTCTGCCTTAGTATATGCCTTACCGTTTTTATCCCACCAATAGCGTTCACCGTATACTAATACGCCTGGGCCTTCGATAACGCAAACCTTTACGTTTTCGCCCTTCATTGACTTCTTATGGTTGAAGAAATCAAGTCCGAACTTAACAGATGCTAGGCAGCCGCCTGAGCATGTCTGTTCCATATCATATACCATTTCAGGAGTAACCTTATTTGGATCCTTAATCTTTGGAGCATCCTTAAAGTTATGACCAACAACAGCCATCAAGTTAGGGAACTCACGAGCTGTCTTCTCATCAAGGAGTGATGGTACAGCTGGGCGGAACTTTGTAACTGTTGTGTCACCGAGAATAGTAACTTTATCGTCACCAAAGTTTCTCTTTGTAGCTTCGATAAGAAGCTTATTCTTTTCAGGGTCAAAGCCCATCATATATGTAGTGATTCTATCAGCCTCAACAGACTGGTTAGATGCAACGATTTTACCAACCTTAACAGGGTCTACAGGAGAAGGTGTGTTACCTTCACCACCGATGATGCCATCGATTACTGTGAGGTTTGGCTTAAAGAGATAGAGAAGGTCAGCGAGCTTCTTATCGATGTCGTGAGTGTGGTTTCTCTCACGAAGGAAGTATGGAATAGTACCCATAGCATTCTTAAAGCCGAGTGTTACACCTGTGTAGAGGTTTGTCTTCATCTTTGGAACTGAGATGTAGTAAGCGTCTCCCCTTACAACCTCATCAAGAATCTGTGGAAGATATACCTCATTCATTACCTCTGCCTTTGGAAGAACATATCTTACTACTGGCTGAAGTTCGAGTGGAACGAGATCAGTACCGTAATACTTTGCAATTCTGTCATATCCAGCAGCTTTGAAAGCTGTCATTGTTGGGTATGGCTTACCTGCTGACTCAACGATAGCGATGTTTTCGTTGTACTGTTTGATGTAAGAAACTACTGCCTCGAATACACGTGGGTCAGTATTTTCTGGATAGTCTTTTTTATCGAGAGAAACGTTGTGGTAAACAAATACAAGGTTTGGCTTAATAAGAACTCTTTTGTACTTCTTAAGGTCATCTGTGAAATTTGTCTTTGCATTTAAATCATCAAGAGCAGCGTAAACTGTTTCACGGATTGCCTTGATGTCCTCTCTGTTAAAGTACTTCTTTGTTCCGTAGTTCTTTGGAAGAGAAACGAAGTCCTTCATGTAATCCATCTTTGGTGCGTCTTTAATAATAACGTAACTGTTTGCCATAATAATCTCCCTCTATATTATTTACCGAGCAATTCAAGATATTTTGGAATTGCCTGCTCGAAGTTTACGCCGTACCAATTGTAATTATCTTCTTTGAGTGTGCATCTCATGGCCTCGAGGGTATACTCTACAGCTACTTTAAGTGCATCCTCTACTGAGAGGTCGTTCATGAGTGCGCCTGTGAAGCTTGAAGCGAAGACGTCGCCTGTGCCGTGGAAGCTTACAGGGAGTCTCTCGTTATAATATTCAAAGAAGGAATCCTTCTGCTTGTCGTAACACATTACGCCAAGTTTACCCTCCTCAAAACTCATACCTGTAAGTACGGCATAACGAGGGCCAAGTGCTGAAAGCTTCTTCAAAATATTTTCGATGTATTCACGTGTGTAACCGTCACCTATGTATTCTTCGCCGAGCATGAAACATGCCTCTGTGAGGTTTGGTACACAGACGTCGGCTTTGGCACATACGGTTGCCATCTGCTTTGCAAAGTCTTCTGTAAATCCTTTGTAAAGGCAACCGTTGTCGGCCATAGCCGGGTCAACAACGATATAAGTCTTCTCAGACTTAAAGTCGTCAAAGAACTTCTTAACAAGTTCAATCTGCTCGAAAGAGCCGAGATAACCTGTGTATATTGCGTCGAAATCAAACTTCTCTTTCTTCCAATGTTCACCGATTGGTTCTATCTCACATGTGAGATCATGGAAAGTGAAGCCCTCCTTAAAAGCAGTATGAGTTGAAAGTACTGCTGTAGGAATGATTGCAGCCTCTACACCAGCTGCAGAGATGATAGGAAGCGCTACTGTAAGTGAGCACTTACCGAGACATGAGATGTCCTGAATAGAAACTATTCTTTTCATTGTTCCATTACCTCTTTTTTAGTAGGAATTTGCGATATTACGACTGCGCTAAACATTATTAAGCAGCCTATATACTCTCGAACGGTCATCACTTCGTGTAGGAATAATGCTCCGCAGAGAGTTGCGAATACGGATTCAAGGCACATGATAAGGGATACTATCGCTATATTGGTTCCCCTCTGTGCAAAGATTTGGAGTGTGTAAGCCACACCGGATGAGAGAATCGCCGTATAGAGCAGCGGACCGATAGATGCTTTAATCATATCGAAGGTCGGATACTGCTTAAAAGCAATCATAAAGACAGCTGAGACAACTGCTGCAACAGCAAACTGTATACAGGAGAGTCTCACCGCATCCACCTTTTGAACAAAGTGTGAGACAAGCATCATCTGAACCGAAAAAGCAAGTGCGCATCCAAGTAAGTAGATATCTGAGGTTACGACTGTAAATTCTTCGTTTATGCAAAGAAGATAAAGTCCGATTACTGAGATAACCACACTTATCCAAACTCTAAACGGCTGCTTCTTCTTTAAGAAAAGTCCAAGGATAGGAATGATGGCGATGTAGAGAGTAGTTATAAATCCGGATTTACCTGCACCGGAGCCCTCTATACCAAACTGTTGAAGGTTCATGGCAATACCAAGTGCGATGCCACAGAGGATTCCACCCTTCACGAGTTCTTTGTTATCATTTACGTAGTCACGCTCGTATAGAGGATTCCTACGGCGAATGATGTCGAACATCAAAACTATAAGTGCTAAGAACCAAATCGCAATAAAGTTTCTGACTGTAACAAAAGCATAAGCTGGCATCGAGTCAGAACCTAAATACTGTGCCACAAATGCAGAGCCCCAAATAAAGGCTGCAATAAGTGGAAATACAGTCTGCCTTATAAATTTCCCCTTCATTAAATGTCTCTTTCCTTAAACATATCTTTACTACATAACTTTTAATTATGTAACCTATCAAAACATAACAAACAAATTCTATAATAATAGTCCTATTTTTTCAAGTATTGATATATAAATATTAATTAAAATACAAACAAATGCTAGTAACAAAAAATTAAAGGCGGCAGCTTTAAGCTACCGCCTGTTTGACTATTTCATTGGAGTTTACCTCACTAGTTTGTTAATTTAACATTTGACTAGCACATTGGAGTTTACCTCTTTAGTAATTAATCGTTTGAGTTAAAAATTAACTAGTTCTTTGGACTCACCCTTTCAAATTATTTAGGTTAAAACATCTGGTGGATTATCCTCTAATTTGATCATGTTAATCAACTCCGGGTTTTTATTTTGTCTCTTTCTGTCTTCAATATAGCACCAGACACGTAAAATGTCAACAAAATCTACAAAAAATATTATGTTATTTTTGTGTCAATTGTGAAACATGCACAAGTAATTGTTTCACATTGTTATCTTTTAAGAAGATCATATTCAGGGATATCAGGTGCGTCAGGACCGTTATAATGATATCTAACTTTTGCAGCCTGAGCGATGTTGAGAGCGTGATCTGAGATACGCTCAAGATCAGTAAGTGACTCAACAAAGATGAGACCCTGGGAAGAGTGACACTTGTTATCATGAAGACGAGCAACGTGATTATCTTTCATCATGTCTACAAGATCATCGATAGCAGCTTCTTGGAGGTAGATGTTATTATATGCCTCCTGTGAAGGCTCAAAGAGATGAACAGACGCATCATCAAGGATGTGGTTTGTCATAACGATAAGTTCTTTAAGTTCAACCTTAGCGTCATCTGAGAAAGGCTTATCCTCCTCTATCATGCGATTAGCATAATCAAGAAGGTTCTCTGCGTGGTCACCGATACGTTCAAGGTCAGTGATAACGTGGAAGAGATGACCTACGTGGTCAGCTTCTGAACGTGAAAGTTTTAAAGCTGAGCACTTGATAAGTGAATCGGTAATAGCCTTATTAAGGAAGTCTATAGTCTTCTCAGTTACCATGAATTTATCTTTATCAAATGTCTCTGTAGCAAAGAATGTGTCTGTCGAAATCTTAAGATTCTGCTTAGTGAGAGTCTCCATGCGGCGAACTTCTGAATCAATCTGAGGGATGGCAGTAGATGCGTCTTTAAGACCGGCGTCTGTGATGTATTCAAGTTTGCCGTCCTCCCTCTCCTTATCTTCGCCGCGAATAATAAGTCTTGAAAGTTTAACAAGAGGAACTGCAAGTGGGAATGTTACAACTGCCATTACGATGTTGTAAATTGTATTTGCATTAGCCATCTGACGGCTTGGGTCATCAGCAGTATTTTGTAGCCATTCTGTAATAGGAAGGAACAAGCACATAATAAGGAAGAATACTGTACCAACAACTTGGAGTTCAACAACGATTGCTGCAACTCTCTTTGCATCCTTTCTACCACCAATTGCTGCAAGAATTGGAGCAATTGAAGCACCGATGTTCATACCCATCATCACATAAAAAGCTGGAGTAAATCCGATAATTCCAGCAAGCATCATCATCTGCAAAATACCAACTGATGCAGATACTGACTGCATAATCGCTGTAAATACAACACCAAATAAAACACCAAGAATTGGATTTGCAAGTTTTCCAACCATTTCTTGGAACCAAAGAAGATCTTTTAAAGGTCTCATGGATTCTTCCATAAGGCCAAGGCCTAAGAACAAAATACCAAGACTTGCAATAACATTTCCAAAATACTTGATGCGCTGATTACTAATAAACATAGTAATGACAACGCCAGTAAAAATCATTATTGTTGCATAATCTGAAACATGGAATGCAATAAGTTGACCAGTAATTGTAGTACCTATTTTAGAACCAATAAGTATACCAACTGTTCTCTCAAGTTGCATAAGACCTGCATTTACAAAACCTACTACCATAGCACAAATTGCATTAGAGCTTTGAATTAAAGCCGTAAGTCCTGCACCGACAAGTAGAGCAACAAAACGGTTTTCTGTAAGCTTTGCTAGAATCTTTTTGAGATAATTCCCAGCCATTGCTTTTAGGTTATCACCCATCTCATTCATACCGAATATGAACATTGCAATACCGCCAAGCAATGTAGCTACATTGGTAAATGTCATAAAAATTCTCCTTATGATATTAAATAGAAATCTCGTGTGCCATTCTGTAAGTGTCTATGTCAAGTTCTTTTGTCATGGCAAGGGCCTCGTCGATAGGATAATCAACGATCTTATTATCCTTCTCTGCAACAACACAACTTCTGTTGTCGTAGCGAAGAATCCTTGCAGCATAGTTACCCATACGGGATGCAAGAACACGGTCTTTTACTGTAGGAGAACCACCGCGCTGAACGTGGCCTAGAATAGTAGCTCTAGACTCAACGCCTGTAGCCTCTTCAATTTCCTGTGCCATTTTAGTTGCAAGTCCGCAACCTTCGGCAACTATAATAACGAAGTGACGCTTACCTGTGGCAAGTGTGCGCTTCATAACGTCAATAACGTCTTTCTTCATGTCATATGGAACTTCTGGAATCAAAATTACAGTAGCACCAACAGCGATACCAGAATAGAGAGCGATATAACCTGCATCTCTACCCATAACCTCAACAACAGAGCAACGTGAGTGTGATTCTGCTGTATCACGGATTTTATCGACCATCTCTGTTACTGTATTCATAGCTGTATCAAAGCCGATAGTCTCATCTGTGCAAGCGATGTCGTTATCGATAGTACCAGGGATGCCTACGCATACGATACCCTGCTTAGCAAGTGCCTGAGCCCCACGGAAAGAGCCGTCACCACCGATGATAACGAGTCCTTCGATACCGAGTGCTTTACACATCTCAGCAGCTTTCTTCTGTCCAGCTTCTGTTTTAAATCCTTCAGAACGTGCTGAGTGAAGGATAGTACCACCACGGTTTAAGATGTTAGAAACGGAACGGAGATTCATCTCCACTACGTCACCTTTCATAAGTCCATCGTAGCCGTTATTTACACCGAGAACATGCATATTATTCTCAATAGCCGTACGAACAACTGCACGAATTGCGGCATTCATTCCAGGGGCGTCTCCCCCGCTTGTTAATACGCCAATGGTTTTCATGAATTTTGCCTCCAAAAAATATTCCAAATTATTCCAAGATAGAGTATCTCATTTATATATATAAAAGTCAATTAATTACATCATAAAAAGCCCTCAAAAAATTGAGGGCTTAAAATGAATATTTTTGTGCACTTTTCATTATTCTTGGACAACTACATTTGAAGTGCCCAAAATCTCTGAGCATTCTGCCTTTAACTCGTCAGAATATTTAACCTCACCTATCTCTTTATACGACTTCGTGTCATTAAAGTAGTAATAAAGAGGCATCGGTCTACCAGTCTGACTGATAACAAATTCTTCGATTATCTCTGATACTCTTTTAATGCGCTCGTCGTTTTCACTGTCGAAGCGGATGAAAAGGCCGGTTTTCTTTTTCTTCTGCGCAGAGCCCTTGGTGTACGGGGTGATGCGCATAACTTTAAGAGAAGGCTTTTCATCAGGTGAGATAGAGAGTCTGGCATCGATTAAGAAGAAGCCGTTTTCCGTTAAAAGATTTCCGTATTGCTGAAAAATCTTTGGGAAAATGGTGAGCTCGATGCCACCGGTTACGTCCTCAGCGAGGGCGGTAGCCATAGTCGCAGAGGACCTAGTTACCTTAACTACGATGTCAGAGATCATGCAGAGTAACAAAACAGCATCGTTATCATTATACTTTGATGTATCATCCTCCTGTGCGTCGAGGAGTTCACTTATCTTTGCGGAGTGAAGTCTCTTAGAATCCTCTAAATAGTCATGCATAGGATGTCCTGAGATATAGAGACCTGTCATCTCCTTCTCATATAGGAGAAGATCAGTCTTCGTAAATTCACTGACGTTTGGAACCTCAGGGCCAGTAACCGTAGCGCTAAGCGCTGAGCCCGTGTCAAAGAGACCTATCTGTCCTTCGACGTTGTGGCGCCTTGTATTGTCGAGTTCGCCGACGATGTCAGAAATCATCATTATCATCTGTCGGCGATTAAGGCCGAGGCCGTCAAGTGCGCCACTCTTTATAAGAGCTTCCAAAGCTTTTCTGTTAAAGCTTTGGCCGTAGACACGTTTTACAAATTCATAGTATGAGGTAAACGGACCATTCTGCTCACGCTCAGCAATTATGACTTTGATGAAGTTATTTGAAAGTCCTTTTATACCAAGTAGTCCAAAGACTATCTCTCCCTCTTCATTTACGGTAAATTCAGAGAAACTGTAATTTACGTGAGGCGGAAGAACCTTAATACCCAAGTTCTCACAGTCAGCTATATATGCTGCAACTTTACTAGCCCATCCAAGGAAACTTGTAATCTGAGATGCCATAAACTCTGCTGGGTAGTGGCACTTAAGATATGCGGTCTTAAAAGCTAAGTTTGCATATGCTGCTGCATGTGACTTATTAAATGCATATGATGCGAAGCTTACCATGTCGTCAAAGACAGAGTTTGCAGCATCTCTATCTATGCCGCGACCTACACATCCCGAAACGAAGCTCTCACGCTCTTTATTCATGACGTCGTGTTTCTTCTTAGAAACGGCACGACGCATGATGTCAGCGTGACCGAGCGAATATCCCGCGAGCTCGCGGCAAATCTGCATTACCTGTTCCTGATAAACGATACATCCGTAAGTTACATCAAGTACATTCTTAAGTTCTGGGACCTTATACTTTATATCCCCTGGGTTATGCCTGTTATGGATGTAAGTTGGTATGGAATCCATAGGTCCAGGTCTATAGAGAGAGGTCAAAGCTATGAGGTCTTCGACCGATGTTGGCTTAAATTGAATGAGGACATTTTTAAGTCCACCTGATTCAAATTGGAAGACGCCGTTTGTGTCTCCTCTACCAAACATTTCAAAAGTTTCTCTATCTGTAAAGTCAATATCCTTTACACTAAAGTTTGGCTCGCGTTTTTTGATCAATTTTTCGCAGTCATCGACAACTGTCAATGTACGAAGACCGAGGAAATCCATCTTTAAAAGTCCAATCTCCTCGAGGGTTGTCATCGTATACTGAGTGACCACCGCACCATCCTTTTGTGCCATAGGTACGTAGGTATTTACAGGGTCACGTGTGATTACTACACCTGCTGCGTGAGTGGACGTATGCCTTGGCATACCCTCCACTTTAAGAGAGTATTTAATAAGTTCTCTAACCTCTGGGTCAGTTTCAATAAGTTCCTTAAGACCAGGGGTCAGTTCTATAGCTTTAGCTAAATTGTGGCCAAGTTTCCAAGGAATCTTCTTTGTAATCTGATCCACCTTAGCATATGGAATATCGAGTACTCGACCTACATCTTTGATAGCTGCACGAGCAGCGAGCGTACCAAAAGTTACGATTTGAGCCACGTGGTCGGCACCATATTTTTCGATTACATAGTCTATTACTTCAGGGCGTCTCTCATAACAGAAATCGATATCGAAATCTGGCATTGAGACACGCTCAGGATTTAAGAATCTCTCAAAGAGAAGATTATACTTCATAGGATCTATGTCGGTGATGCCGACGCAGTAAGCGACAATACTGCCCGCTCCTGAACCACGTCCAGGACCTACCGGTATTCCCGCTCCTTTAGCAAACCTTACGAAGTCGTAGACGATAAGGTAGTAATCCGTATACCCCATACTGTCTACAACAGAGAGTTCGTAATCCATTCGCTCCCTATATTTAATAAGGTCTGTTTCAGGGAATCCTTTATATCTCTTATTAAATCCAGCAGTAGCTAGAGCTCTAAGATACTCCTTATGTTCCCTACCATCAGGCACTTCGAAGTGAGGAAGAATAATCTTTCCAAACTCAAATTCCACATTGCAACGTGACGCTATAACCTCTGTATTAGATATGGCTTCAGGCGCCATCTTAAAGAGTTCACTCATCTCATTTTCTGACTTTACATAGAACTCATCTGTTCTAAAGTCGAGACCAGTGTCCTCTTCAATAGTGTGGTTTGTCTGTATACATACAAGTATCTTTTGAACCTTAGCATCCTCTTTGGTTAGATAGTGACAGTCATTTGTCGCAACAAGAGGAATGCCCGTCTCATTTGAAAGACGAATAAGCCCTGGCAAAATACTTATCTCATCAGGGAGACCGTGGTTTTGTACCTCTATAAAGAAGTTACCCTCTCCCATTATCTCTTTGTATTCGAGCGCTATAGCTTTTGCGCCTTCATAGTCACCGTTTCTAAGGTGAACTGGAATCTCGCCCTGTAGACAAGCAGAGAGCGCTATAAGACCACGAGAATGCTTTTTAAGAAGTTCTTTATCTATCCTAGGTTTTGAATAGAATCCTTCGGTAAAGGAATCGGATACAAGTTTAATTAAATTCTGATATCCCTCGTTATTCTCGCAGAGGAGAACTAAGTGATATCTAACCTTTGCACCTGCAGATGTTTTATCATGCATATCTTCAGAAAGATAGCATTCACAGCCGATGATAGGCTTAATATCTTTTGCTTTACATGCTTTGTAAAAGTCAATAGCCCCGTACATACAGCCGTGGTCAGTAATAGCCACAGCGGTCTGTCCGAGGTCATGAATTCTATCTACTAGCTCGCCTATCCTACAGGCGCCATCAAGTAGACTGTATTCTGAGTGCACATGTAAATGAGTAAAACTCATCCTTTCCACCCTAGTCCTTCTGCTGTCTCAAGTATCTTTTTAAGTCGGTGATTTACACCTGACTTAGATATCGGTTCCTTTAAGTTATCTGCCAAATCAGAGAGTGTGTAGTCCTCATTCTCAAGACGAAGTGTCGCAAGTTCACGAAGGTCGTCAGGAAGGAATCCAAGTCCCTTCTCCTCCTCTATAAAGCGGATTGCCTCTATCTGTCTGTATGCGGCATTAAATGCGCGTCCAGCATTGGCATTTTCAAAGTTCATCTTTCTATTAACTCTATTTCTCATATCCTTATACATACGTGTGCCCATAACTTCAAGTGCAGCATCAGGCGCACCCATAAATGTGAGGATATTCTCTATAGATTCGCTGTCTTTAAAATAAACAACATGTACACCGCGTCTTAAGATGTACTTAGGATCAAACTCCTTCCTAGCATAATCAACTGAGCCATCTTCTGATGGAAGATGAATCTCAGTAATAAGCTTTAGAAGATCGTTTGATAAAACTTTATGTGACATTACAAACTCTAAGTGATAATCCTTCTCAGGGTCAGTTATCGTACCACATGAGAGGAACGCACCACGAAGTAAAGCTGAGAGGCAACACTCGTCTTCGAGGTTTGACCTATACATTCTTCTATTTACTTCTTGGCCCGTATGTCCAAAGTGCTCGAGGATAAGCTTTCTCTCCTCTGCCTTCTTAATATTCACTCTATACTTTCCTGATGAGGTCTGTTCTAAATTATAACTTCTTCCAGTTATGGTCGAAGCATAAGAAGCAAAGAGAGAAGCTACTTCCATATTCTCTGTCTTTATGCAGATATTTGAAGAAGAAAAGTCCCTACAGAAAAGGAAAATTCCATACATCTCGGCGTGAATACAGCATTCTTTCATGCCACCCATCGCACGTGCAAGTTCTGACTTCTCTATCAACTCATTTTTAATATCTGACGCAAATGACAACTGTACTCACCTCCTAGATAATAGTTTTAAAAAAATAAGTAAAAATGAAATAAGAATAATAACTATGAAACAATAATTAAATAATCCTTACTTCAGGCTCCAAGTCAACGCCTTTTTCTGACTTAACCTTTTCCTGTACATCTGACATGAGGGTTAAGACATCAGCTGATGTGGCGCCACCTACGTTGATTACGAAGCCAGCATGCTTTTCTGATACCTGTGCTCCGCCAACTGTGTAGCCTTTCATACCGCACTCATCGATAAGTGCTGCGGCGAAATAGCCCTCTGGACGCTTGAATGT
>DCGF01000017.1:16076-16326 GCA_002314555.1 Ruminococcaceae bacterium UBA1785
ATGGATATTCAAGCGGCTGTTTCGCCTTACGACGGCGCTGTACGTCGTCCATATTATTCTTAATGCCCTCGGCATTATCCTGCTCTAAGTGGAAGATTACTGATGTGATGATAAGGTCTGAATCTACATATGCTGAATGACGGTATGAGAAGTCGAGCTGTGAGCCCTGGAAAGAGCCTCTATTACCGTCTAAATCCATATGATTTACAACCCAGATAACATCTTTCATCTCTCCGCCGTAGGCACCGGC
>DCGF01000067.1:0-4977 GCA_002314555.1 Ruminococcaceae bacterium UBA1785
TTTGGAGAATAAAAAAGAGCACCTCTTTCGAGGTGCTCTTCTTTTTACCGTTCGTCATAAATTTCTCAGCATTTCGTAGCTAACGCGTCCGTTTTTGCTCACTTTTGGGTATTCAGTTCTCTTAAATATTGCTCATACAAGAGATGGGAGAAATATTCTTTATGATATAAACAAAATAAAAGAACTTGGTGTCGACACAGTGCTCGCAGATGATTAAATCTGCGGCGAGTCGAATCTTCCAAGTTCATAGCATCAATATATCATTTACAAATGAATAAGTCAAATGCTTTTTTGTTGCTAATTTAACAGTCTTTGACAAGTTTTAAACTATTGTAGTATTTAATAGAACAACACGATATAATCACCTCATACGGAAGGAGAGGTAGAAATGATTAAAGTAGGAATTAATGGTTTTGGTCGAATTGGTAGAGTAGTATTTCGTATCCTCTGCGAGCGCAGTGATGAGTTCGAAATCTGCGGTATCAACCTTAGAAATGCAGACCCAGAGTATATGGCATACTTGATTAAATATGATAGTATCTTTGGAAACTTCCCTGGTGAGATATATGCGAAGGACGGTAAGCTTGTAGCTAACGGTAAGGAAATTACTATTTTCAGCTACAGTGACCTTAAAGAGATTCCTTGGCGCGACTGTGGCGCAGAATATGTAATTGAATCCACAGGCGCGTTCCTAACAAAGGAGACGGCAGGTCAGCACCTTGTTGGCGGCGCAAAGAAGGTAATCGTTACAGCGCCAGCAAAAGATGACATGCCTACATTCGTTGTTGGCGTAAACCTTGATATGTATGATCCAAAGGACGACGTCATCTCTAACGCATCCTGTACTACAAACTGCCTCGCACCTTTGGCAAAAGTTCTTAATGAGAAGTTTGGTATCAAAGAGGGTCTCATGTCAACTATCCACTCCGCTACATCAAAGCAGAAGCCAGTTGATGCCAGAGCGGGCCGTGACTGGCGTACAGGACGTTCACTCATAAATAATATCATCCCATCAACAACAGGTGCTGCTAAAGCCTGCGGACTTGTAATTCCAGAACTTCAGGGCAAACTCACCGGTATGTCATTCCGTGTACCTGTAAACGATGTATCTATAGTTGACCTCACCGTTTTACTTGATACACCTACCACATATGATGAGATCTGCAAAGCCATCAAAGAGGCTTCAGAGAACGAATATAAAGGCATCATCGAATACTTAACAGACCCTGTTGTTTCATCGGATCTTCGTGGACATACATCCACATGTATCTTTGATTCTAGAGAAGGCATCATGCTAAACGACCACTTCGTTAAGCTTCTCGCTTGGTACGACAACGAGTGGGGTTATTCTAGCAAAGTAGTTGACCTCGTCAAATACGTCCACGACCATCAAGGAGAATAACATGCCAGTTAGAATTATTAAAGCAGATATAACGAAGCTTAAGGTTGATGCAATTGTTAATGCTGCAAATACCTCTCTACTTGGAGGGGGCGGCGTTGATGGCGCTATCCATCGTGCTGCTGGTCCAGAGCTACTAAAAGAGTGCAGAACTCTTAATGGATGTAAGACAGGGGACGCGAAGATCACAAAGGGATATAACCTTCCTGCGAAGTATGTTATTCATACAGTAGGTCCTGTATATGTGGACGGCACGAGAGGGGAAGAAGACCTATTAACTTCCTGCTACAAAAAATCACTTGAACTAGCAGAAGATAATGACATTAACACAATAGCTTTCCCACTTATCTCTGCAGGTGTATATGGATATCCTAAACTTGAAGCTTTAACTGTAGCAGTTAACACATGTAAACAAAGCGACTTAGACATCAGCATCGTTCTCTTCAATGAAGATCTAATAGACCTCGCAAAGAAGAACTTTAATGATTTATATGTAGAATAAAAGAAACACCTCGAAAGAGGTGTTCTTTTTTTGCCACTCGTATATTGTTTTCCAGCATTTCGTAGCTAACGCGTCCGTTTTTGCTCACTTTTGGGATTATATATTGAAGGCGCATTTGTTTTTGTGTTACTTTGTGTTGACAATGTACTACCAAGAATATACAATGGTGTTAAGGAGTTGATAATATGGCGAAATTAGCAGCAACGATAAATTCTCAAAAAACAGCAATTTTTCAGATGCGTATTAATCCTGAAGTAAAAGCACAAGTTGAAGAGATATATGCAAACTGTGGATTAACACTTACAGATGCAGTAAATATATTTATTCAGCAATCAATCAATGTTGAAGGTTTACCATTTATTGTCACACAAAACTCAAAAGAAGCATTAAAGCAACAAGCAATCAATACTTTAATGTTAGAACTAAAAAAAGGTGAAGATTCAGCCAAAGAGTTTGGATGGGTTTCTGAAGAAGATGCTTTAGCTGAATTTGGAATCACTATTTGAAAATAGTATTTGCGCCTCAATTCCAAATGGATATTCAATCGATATTTGAGTATTTAAATGTTATGAGAGTAAATAAAGGCAATGCTGAAAAAATCATTGGCGATATTTATAGGACATGTGATCTACTTAAAACAAATCCTTTGTTGGGTGTAAGCATTACTGCTATGACCGGAAGGGATACTGATTATAGATACATCGTAAAGGGAAGATACTTAATATTTTATCGAGTTGAAAATAGAACAATCAAAGTTGTTCGCGTAATCGATGGACGACGTGATTATGCTACTTTAATTTTTGACGAAGAATAAAAAAGCACCTTTTGAGGTGCTTTTCTTTTACCGTTCGTCGCAAATTTCTCGGCATTTCGTAGCTAACGCGTCCGTTTTTGCTTCCTTTTGGGAATTATATAAATAAAGGAGGGATGCCAAATGAATATTGCATTTCAAAAAAGCGTACGCTATAATGTACTCAAAGAGGTGATAACTATGATTACTACCAACGTGACCACTTTGAGAAAAAATATCTTTGAGTACTTCGATAGCGTTATAGCTACAAATGAGCCAGTAACAGTTACAACTAAAACTGGTAATGCTGTAATACTTAGTGAGGCAGAGTATAACGGCATGATGGAGACATTGTACTTAATGTCTGTACCTGGTCTTCCTGACTCTATTAAGGAAGGCATGAACACTCCACTTTCAGAGTGTGTTCCTGAAAGTGAGGTAGAATGGTAGTTGGCATATAAAATCGTTTATACAAAACAGGCAGTTAAGGATATAGAAAATATTAAAACGGCGAAGCTTGATGGTGTCGTCAAGCGACTAATAAGGATCCTAGAAGAGAATCCTTATGAGACTCCACCAACCTTTGAGAAACTCAAAGGCGAGCTTGATGGTGCCTATTCTAGGCGCATCAACTATAAGCATCGCCTAGTTTATCAAGTCTATCCAAAACAAAACACAGTTAAAATAATTCGCATGTGGACACATTACGAATAAAATAAGGTGAAATAGTATGGTTGTATATTTTTCGGGAACAGGAAACTCTAAGTGGGCGGCAAAAGAGATTGCGGCTATAACAGGGGATACAGTAAAGAATATTAGTGAGGATATAACTTTAGATGATGAGGTGCTTGGAATAGTATTCCCAATCTATGCTTGGGGTATGCCAGCACCAATGGAGAAGTACCTTAAGGGAATTAGTGTAGGTAAGAATACATATGTATATATGATTTGTACATGTGGATCTAATTGCGGTTATGCGGATTCTCAGGTTGAAGGAGTAATTGGTAGAAAACTTAATGCTTCTTTATCACTCGCATTACCTAATAATTATATCCAGGGTGGTAACTGTGAAGATGAGAAAGGGGCAAAGGCCAAATTTAAGGCAGCTAAGCCGTTACTTCACGAGTTTGCAGAGAAAGTCAAAAAACGTGAAAACGGCGTAGCTATGTTAACGAGAGGTCCTTTGCCACATTTGATGACAAGCGTCGTACACCCACTTTTTAACTTTGGAATGGACTCTGGCAAGTCTTTCACCTTTACAGATGCATGTATTTCATGTGGAAAGTGCGCAAAAGACTGCCCAACAAAGAACATTCAATTGGTGGACGGCCACCCTGTTTGGGGCAAAGAATGCTGTAACTGCGTTGCTTGCATAAATAACTGTGATATGAATGCTATAAAATATGGAAAGCATGATAGGCGAACATATCACTTTAAAGAAGAATATGTAGATTAAAGAATAAGCTCCGAGAATTGACTCGGAGCTTTATTTTTTGACCATAGTATCAAAAAGTATCAAAAAGTGGTATAGTATATGTATTGAAAAAGGGGAGGCCATAATATGAAAAAGAAGTATAAAGAAGGTTTAATACTTGACCCATCAACAGGAACACTTAAGCCAGTTGACAGAATGCATTATGTACAGCAATGGGTGTATGGTGTTGTAGAACCTTACATTTTAAAGTCAACAAAGTTCATGCTTGATAATGAGACAAGGTCTAAACTTTTTAATAAGATGGCTACTCCTAAAGCGTTGCCACGTGAGGTTGTTGTATCAACTGAAGCTGCTTGTAGGTTTATGGACTTTATATATGGCCAAGAAGTGGGCAACGAATCTGCTAGAATGGCAGTTACAAAATGTGTATGCCAGACATCTACTGGAATATATAAAGAGCCTGTTGAAAAGGATATGGCTCTTCTCTATACAGCAAACCTTTATACTACAGCGAAGCATACAGGTATTGGTGAACCGTACCGTCTAATTGAGACTGCAGAAGAAGCAAAAGAGATGCTTCGCTACTTTGATGAGTGCGGCCTTGTCCACACGATAATGTATTGTCACAGTTCCGGCAAATGGACTTTCGTCGTTTGTAACTGTGACGATGAAATCTGCATCCCTATGAGGGCGTACAAGGCCGGCCGACGTGACCAAGTACTTGCAGGCCCAGAAATCTGTACACTTGATGACACAAAGTGCAAAGGCTGTGGCAAATGTGTAGAACGTTGCATCTTTGATGCAAATGAAAAGCCAGGCGACAAAGCAACACTCGACCCATCAAAATGTCT
>DCGF01000067.1:5070-9476 GCA_002314555.1 Ruminococcaceae bacterium UBA1785
GACAAAGTAACAACAAAAATCTTACTTGGTTAAAGGGATGTTAAAGAATATGAAAAAATTTAAACAAGTATTTTCTATAGCAGTAGCTATTGCTATAATCCTATCCTTCACAGTACTTCCAGCATCAGCTAAGGATGTTGATGGAGACGATGTTTTTGAATCAGCATGGGAGGATACTACTACTGATACAATTAAGTTCACAAATAATATTTCTTTTACAGAGAGCCCATTTGACCACCTAACAAAAGATTTTGTAATTGATCTTAATGGTAAAACATTAAACATCAATGGTGGAGAATCAGATAACAGTTCACTCACTAGACTTATTATTGATGGTGGTAACTTAACAATTAAAAACGGCACCATAAATCTTAATTTTAATAACTTATCGCAATTCCACATTAATTCAGGTTCTGTAACACTTGAAAATGTTATAGTTAATAGAGGCAATGAAACGATAACCGGCACTTCTGTTTTTGAAGCATTTGGTGGTACAGTAAATTTAAGTGGAGTTACTGCAAATAATTTAGACCACATGTTTAATGCACATGGCTATGCAAAAGTTACTTCAACAAATTCGTCCTTAACAGGTAATGGCAAAGGATATTTCTTTAAGGCAGATGGCGATGCATCGTTCGTTTCAGAAAAAGATAAAGCCGAGTCTGTAGCATCAATATTTGAGGTAAACGGCAATGCAAACATTACATTAAACAAATTTAGTGGCAATACAATTAATTCAGAGGATTCCAATCCTCCAACTGCCATTGTTCTAAACGGCGGCACTGTAACAATGAATGATTCAAATATTAATAGTGGTTATTTATATGGCAACGTTATTGAAAACAATGGTGCTAATTTAACAATCAGTGGTGCCTTGAAAGATGGTAACTATACTAGCGTAATAAAAGCTCATGCTGCTGCCGCACTCCTAACAACAGGAGGAACTACAACTGTTGACACTGTAAAGTTCTTTTCTGGTGAAAACAACTTTAAAAATGATACAGGCACTGTGTATTATAAAGGTGGCAATCTAACAATTGAGAATTCTTATATAGATGGTGATATCGCAAGATACTGCTTTGTTGCTGATAATGATAATTTAAATGAAAAGTTGATTATCAATAGTGGAAAAAATGCAAAATTTGAAGGTACAGCCCTAATTATAAATGGCAACATTTCAATAAACGGTGGCACATTCAAAGGCGTATCAAATCCTGCTATTATATCTAGTTCAAGCGATAAGATTCTTGGCGCCCTCGGTGATGGCTATGCCTATTACAGCGAAGACGGTGTAAACCAGACAAAAACAGAAAGTATTGATTTTGGAACACCTACAAACTATGCTATCACTTCTAAATCTGTAGTTGTTGAAAAAACAAAAGGTACTGTAATTGAAGGTGCTGATCAAGAAACAACTGATACATCTACGATTAAATCAATTAGATCAGATTTTGATTATAAATATTTCTTCGATGGTGAGAAGATTATAGGTGAAGTAAAAGTAGATGGTAAGACAGTAGCTCCTTCAAACTATACACATAAAGAGGGAAGTACAATCATCACATTTACTGATGCATTCTTAAAAACTCTTTCTGTTGGAAAGCACACTGTAGCTATAATTTCTAATGTTTTTGGAAATGAAGTAGTTTCAGAAACAACCTTAACGATTAAGGAAGCTCCAACTCCTACTCCAACTCCAAAGGAAGAGGCTAAGGAAGAAACAAAAGCAACTGAGCCGGAGGCAGTGGCAGATACGGCCGACACAAATATGATAGGCGTATTTGCAGCGCTCACAGCGCTCTCTGCCGCAGGCTATGTAACGGTTAAGAAGAAAGAAAACTAAAAGCATATTTGTTGAGACATCTCTACGGCAGTAGTTGGAATTGTTTAAGCAAGAATGTTGACTAATAATTAAAATTAGTTATAATAAAAACGAAAGGTAAACCAAACAGACGGTTTGCCGGAATGATGATATTTGAAAATAAAAGAAAGTGGACACTTATTCGTGTCCACTTTCTTTTTCATTTCCTTATTTACGTCTATCAGGTTTCTTCTTAAACAAACTATGCTTGTTACAGTAGAAATAGAAGTTGTCTATTGGTCTTCTCTTAAACCTAGCTGCTGCTTCACCTTCTGGATAGAGCTTAACTAGTTCTATTCTGTCGGATGACACTGCTGCCATAAAGGAGATGTTGTGATCCTTTTCCATAGGGTGGTCTAAGGATACGTAGTACTCATCTTCTACTGGTTCGATACTAAGTCCCTCGATTTGTTCTTCAGCTTCAAGTGCTGGAAGTGTGAGGCCACAGCAGCTGACAACTACATCACCGGCAGAGAACACGATGTTTCCACAGATAGGGCAGACGTATATCTTAGCTTTTGCCATATTAAAGGATTTGTTCCTGTTAGTTACACTTTCGCCTGAAAGAAGTTCTATAGTTGAAATACCAAGAGCAGATGCTAGTGGTTCAATTAAAGTGATATCAGGATATCCTCTTCCTGTTTCCCATTTAGATATCGCTTTATCAGAAACCTTAAGCACACTTGCAAGGTCTTGTTGTGTCATTCCTTTTTCTTCTCTAAGGCTCTTTATCATAGAGCCTGTTACATATTGGTTCATAAGAATCCCTCCGAGGAATATGATATTAGAATAAGGTAATTCTTTCAACCTACGTAGAGTAGAGACTTACTGTTTCTTTAAGATGCTTTCGTCGATTAAGTTAAAGTTTTTAGCGGAGAGGGCGAGCATGGATTGGGCACTGACGAGGTTCGTTGGCGTTCCAACGAAGTCTAAGATGACGTTCAGTGCCAAGGCGAGTGCGATGCCCGTTTCCGGAAGTTGAAGTTGTGCGAAGAGCACAGCTATAGAGGCGAGCGTTCCGCCTGGTACAGGTGGAGTAGCGATGCCAAGGATTATACACATTAAAAACGCTGAAGCAAACCAAGATAAAGATGTAGGTACGGAGTAGACTTCAGCGGTAAATATCGCCATTAGGAAATAGAGGATTGATGCACCTGGTTTAAAGATTACTTGATTAAAAGGCACACCGAAGTTAGAGAAGCTCTTCTTTATACCGAGCTTATTTATACAGGTATCAAGGTTCTCTGAGAATGCAGCGGCAGATGATGCTGTTGTAACACCGATGATAAAGGTTGGGAGAACTTTCTTAATAAATGTTAATGCGTTAACTTTAAGTTTAATTGAAATTAATAAAACGCATGTGATAAGTATGAATGCACAGGCAAAGATGTAGGATAAGACGAACTTATATGAAGACAAGATGCCTGTCAAATCGTTTGAGAGGATAATACCGAGGAGTGAACCGAAAACAAAGAATGGAACGAGCTTTGAGATGAAGTTCATGATGATTTGAACTAGGTAGTTGAGCTGTTCCGCTATAAGGGCAACTGTCTGGGTCTTCTCACCAATCATGATCATAGCCACACCGATGATGATACCAAGGAACACGATTTGAAGTGTATTACCCTCAGCAAAAGGTGTGAAGATGTTTCCTGGTACGATGTCGAGCACCATCTGGTAAACCTCTTTAAGTCCCGATCCGTCTATAGTTCCACCTTTTTCAAACTTAAAGAAGAACATAGATATGCCACCGATAAAGAGGGTAAAGAAAGTGATGTAAGAGAAATACCTAAGTGCCAGTTTTTTACCCAACACGCTAAAGGTAGATGCATCACCGATGCTGTAAATACCCCAAACTAGGGCAAAGAAAATCATAGGCGACGCAATAGCAGAAAGGAGATTCATAAACACAGAAAGAAGTGGTTCAAAGATATCTCCATAAACGATATCTACAACATGCTCCGGTGCCTGCTTTAAAAGCACACCGCAAATAACAGCCAACGCTATAGCAATAATCAAGTTAGTCCACTCAGGAATAGTCTTCTTGTTAATTACATAAGTGATGCTGTTAACGCCCCTAGAATACCTCCACACAGGAAGTACTCCCATAGAAGCTAAAGCTGAGCGCATCATGATGTTCGTATCCTCAGACTCCTCATTCTTAGCAAAAGGATCATACATACGCTCATAAACTTTAATTACGACCTTCACTTTACCAAAGGCTTTACCCAAATTAAGTTCAAATTCCTGCTTCTCAGAAAACTCATCCCTAAACCGAAGTAGAGTTTCCTCCACACCAAGAACAACCTTTTTCGCTTCCCTTTCATCAACTGACTGCTTCTTAAAGAACTCCTCAGTCTCCGACACCGCAAGCGCTATATTCTCACTTGTTAATATGCCTTCCATATTAAAACTCCCTTATATAAACATACAAAAAGTATACTACACTTACCTAAATTGTGCTATTATAACTTTGAACAAACTGTATTAGTGGTGAAAAAATGGACAGATTCTATGGAATAAAACATGCAAAGAACACTAGAGA
>DCGF01000052.1:0-267 GCA_002314555.1 Ruminococcaceae bacterium UBA1785
CTGCATATTTTGCATCGTTGAAACGATCAAGTGTACCAACAAGATAACCTGTAATTCTACGAATTCTTTCGAACTTTACGCCTTCGCCTACCATTTTAGATTCCATCATGATTAATAAACCACCTTTCAAATTTTATATTTCTTTAATATCTACAGGGTGTGCAACTTTGTCTTCTTCCTCAAGTGGATTTTCATCACATGAGCAAACAGATGTTGAATAACCCTTTATTTTCATGATTACTTCTTCAGAGATAGCTTCGCCATCGT
>DCGF01000052.1:335-18940 GCA_002314555.1 Ruminococcaceae bacterium UBA1785
GGGTCACGGTCAACAGGATGGTTGATTGAAGCATAACCCATGTTGTTGTCCTTCATGCAACGGATAACTGATTCAAATGCATCAAGGTTATCAAGTGGGTTACCATCCATCTCGATGTATGAGATGTGACCTGCGTTTGTGAGATTGTGGTATGGGCCCTCAATCTTAACCTTCTCAAATGCTGAGATTGGGAAGTATACAGGAACGTGGAAAGAGTTTGTATAATAAGCTCTATCTGTAACACCTGGGATTACACCATAACGCTCACGGTCCATTCTTACGAAACGACCTGAAAGACCTTCAGCTGGAGTAGCGATAAGTGTATAGTTAAGGCCTTCAGCCTGTGACTTAGCGTCGCAGCGTGAACGCATATGACCTACGATTTCAATACCGAGGTTACGAGCTTCCTGTGTCTCACCGTGGTGAGAACCGATAAGAGCCTTAAGACACTCAGCAAGGCCGATGAAACCAACTGTCAATGTGCCGTGCTTTAATACTTCCATAACCTCATCGTCTGGCTTAAGCTTATCAGAGTCGAGCCAGAGTCCCTGTCCCATAAGGAAAGGATAGTTATAAACTCTTCTGTGTCCCTGGATAAGGAAACGGTCATAGAGCTGATCGAATACTAAATCGATCTTTCTATCGAGCTCTTCGAAGAAGATATCAATGTTGCCATGAGCCTTGATAGCGATTCTTGGAAGGTTGATAGATGTGAATGAGAGGTTACCACGACCACAAGTTACCTGACGAGATGGGTCATAAACGTTTGCCTTAACACGTGTACGGCAGCCCATATATGCTACCTTTGTGTTGTAGTCGTTTACATCATAGCCTGGCTTGTTGAATGATGCATCAGCGAAGCAGAAGTTAGGGAACAATCTCTTAGCTGAAACTTTCATTGCAAGTCTAAAGAGGTCATAGTTAGGATCCTCTGGGTTATAGTTAACACCTTCCTTAATACGGAAGATAGAAACTGGGAAGATAGCTGTTTCGCCATTACCAAGACCTGCATCTGTAGCAAGGAGGAAGTTCTTTGTTACAAGACGTGCCTCTTCTGAATAATCATCACCGAGTGTGATTGATGAGAATGGTACCTGAGCACCAGCACGAGAATGCATTGTATTAAGGTTATGAACGAAAGCTTCCATTGCCTGGAATGTAGCCTTATCTGTTTCCTTAGTAGCCTTCTTTACTGCAAACTCCTGAGCCTTCTTAACGTTAGCTTCTGGAAGTTTGTATTTATTTATGAGAAGGTCAGCCTCTTTTGCCTGATAGTCATTATCATTAGCAAATACAGGGATAAGTCCATATGTTCCTTCAACTTCAAGGCAGAGATTCTTTGAAGCTTCAAGAGCATCTTCAAATCCGCAGAGAAGTTCAAGACCCTTAGCAAGGTTAGAAACATAGAGCTTCTTATATGTCTTAACAACACCAGGAGCCATAAAAGTATCAAAAGCAGGGATACTTTGGCCACCGTGCTGGTCGTTCTGGTTTGACTGGATAGCAATAGCAGCGAGAGCAGCGTAGCTAGAGATATCGTTAGGCTCACGAAGGAAGCCATGTCCTGTTGAGAAACCACCCTTGAAAAGTTTATTAATATCAATCTGACAACATGTTGTTGTAAGAGTTAAGAAGTCGAGGTCGTGAATATGAATGTCGCCCTCAGAATGAGCCTTTGAATGCTCTGGCTTTAATACATAGAGTTCGTTGAACTGCTTAGCACCTTCTGAACCATACTTGAGCATTGTACCCATTGATGTGTCGCCGTCGATGTTAGCGTTCTCACGCTTAATGTCGTTCTCTTTAGCATCCTTAAATGTAAGACCTTCGTAGATCTTCATGAGACGAGTGTTCATCTCACGAACGCGTGAACGCTCTGAACGATAAAGAATAAACTTCTTAGCTGTTCTAGCATGACCGCTTTCGATAAGAACTTTTTCTACTGCGTCCTGAATTTCTTCGACTGTTGGTCTAGTGTTACCAGTAGATTCAATATAAGTTACAACCTTTGAAGAGAGTANNATCGATGTAGTCAACTACCTTCTGAGAGAGGACTAATGCCTCTTCGTAATCATCGCCGCCAGTAGCTTTAGCAGCCTGATAGATAGCGTTTGCTATCTTGTCAATTGAGAAAGGTACTGCTCTACCGTCTCTCTTGATGATGGTTTCAATCATTTCACTGTTCCTCCATTTATGTTCAAACCACAATATATTGTGGTCCCTTTTCGTGTACTTAACATTATATAGCGCCCTTTTATATATGTCAACCGAGCGCATTATATAAATTTGGACCAATTTTTTTAGTGCTTTTGTTAAATATAGCTTTTTGTTGCTTTTCATATTATAAATGGTATATAATAATAGACTGTATAATAGCCTAATTATGGAGGAAGACCTATGAAGAAACTCAAAATTGCCAATTTGTCTCCTACACCGCTCATGATTATTCTTGCTGCCGGTGTGTTAGTTTCTGTGCCAATTCGAGTTTTTCAACTCCTCAACTGCGTGGATCCGACTACAGGATTTTGGGCTGCAAAAGACTTCACAGTTTTGCTCCTCTACATCATCTGTGGAGTAATTGGTCTTGTAGCTTTCTTCCTCTCTTTCTTCAGTGGCATTATGACGAAGCCAAAGTTTAAAGAAGGTAAAGACTTAGGTCTTGGAATCTGTGGTCTTATCTTCTCAGCCTCACTTCTTTATGAGGCAGTAATGCTTGTTTTACAATTTATAAAAATCCTATCCGCTTATACTACTGATAGTAACGGTCAAATTTCATACTATATGACTACATCCGGTGGATTTGCTGTGGCTCTCGCTGCACTCTTTGGTGCGCTCGGCGCAGTATATCTTACATTTGTTTCTATCTCAGCTATAACCGGTAATGATACTTACAGTTCCAAACGTATTCTTGGACTCTGCCCTGCTCTCTGGGCCATGTTCAGACTTATCTATCACTTCACGAACCCTATAAACTACAGAAACGTTTCAAGCCTCTTCCTTGAAATTCTCATGCTCTGCTTTGCTATGATTTTCTTCCTTTCATTTGCCCGCATTGCATCCGAAATAAACGAGGAACAGAGCATGATGATTCTTTGGTTTACAGGTGTATGTACAGCACTCCTTGCATTCCTCTGTGGACTTGCTCCACTTATACTTGTCATTACAGGCAAAGGCTCATTAATTCCAGCCTCATATCCTTTACACTACTGTGATTTTGGTCTTGCTATCTTTATTACAGCATTCCTTTTCACAGTTACACCCCTCACTAACGAAGTCGGTGAAGACTAATGATTAAAACGCTTAAAACGCTTATTGATGCCGGTAGAGTTCCGCACGCACTAGTCATAGACGGTGGTACATATGAGTCCCGCCTTCTCTGTGCAAAAGAACTCGCGGCCGCTCTTCTTGGAGAGACAGAAAAAGTCATGGCTGATATTCATCCTGACGTAATAACAGTTCTTCCAGAAGAAAAAAAGAAAACACTCTCAGTTGAGATTATTAGAAAAATGCGCGATGACGCATACATAATTCCAAATGAGAACGAACGTAAAGTCTACATCATCGCCAAAGCCGAATTGATGCAGGACTACGCGCAAAATGCTCTCCTTAAGATTCTTGAGGAGCCTCCGACTTTTGCTACGTTCATCCTACTCTGTGACACCCACTCTTACCTTCTCGGTACTATTCTTTCCCGTGTTGCAGTATTTACTCTTGATGATGAGGCAGTAAACACTGAGGACGAATCCTACTCCGCTTCTCTAAACATAGCGAAACAGCTCGCAGTTAAAACTGCAGCGCGTGACGGATTCGCCATCTTATCCATTGTTTCCTGCTTTGATAAAAACTTTGATCAGCTCACACCTACACTTGATATTCTAAAAACCATTCTTCGCGACGCGCTCGTCTTGAAAAATGGTGGAAAGACTCTAATTAGCGGAGCAGAAGACGAAGCGAAGCTCCTCTTTGAAAAGCTCTCCGTAGATGAACTCATCTACCGCTCTGAAGGTGTCACTGACATCGTTGAAGCTATTAATATATATGGAAATAAGAATCTCACTTTGACGAGACTTGTTTCAAAACTTTCTGGAGGTCCAAATGACTGAAGTAGTTGGCATTCGTTTTAAAGAGGTCGGCAAAATATATTGCTTCGACCCTAAAGGCCAAACGCTGACACCTGGGCAGTATGTAATTGTTGAAACAGCCCGCGGCGTTGAATGCGGACAAGTTGCCACTGGTAACGAAATGGTCGGCGAAGATAAAATCGTCGCTCCGCTAAAGCCTATAGTTCGTATTGCAACTGACGAAGACCTAAAAAAGGTTGCAGAGAACAAAGAAAAAGAAAAGTCCGCATTCAAAACATGCGAAGAAAAAATAGAGAAACACGGCCTTGATATGAAACTCACAGAGGTTGAGTACACATTCGACGGCAGTAAGATTCTTTTCTATTTCACCGCAGATGGACGCGTTGACTTTAGAGAACTCGTTAAAGACCTTGCCTCTGTTTTCAAGACAAGGATCGAGCTTCGCCAAATCGGCGTACGCGACGAGGCAAAGATGCTCGGTGGCATCGGTATCTGTGGCAGACCTTACTGCTGTAACTCATACCTTGGTGAATTCGCACCGGTATCTATAAAGATGGCAAAAGAGCAGGGTCTTTCACTGAACCCTACTAAAATCTCTGGCGCATGCGGTCGACTCATGTGCTGCCTTAAATATGAGCAGGACTCATATGAGCACCTTGCCAAAATCACACCAAAGCCGGGCGCTTTGGTTGACACAAAAGATGGCAAGGGCATCGTTACCGAGTCCAACCTCATCTCAGGCATCATTAAGGTTCGACTCGACCGCGCCCCAGAAGCAGTCCCATCAACTTACGACAGAAAACAAGTCAAGATACTCCGTGATGTTAAAACCACAGTATCAAAGGAAGAGCGTGAAGCTCTCAAGGCTATTGAAGAATAAAGGAGAGAAACTAAAATGGCAGACGAAATTTTACTCACTAGTGACGGTCTAAAAGAATTACAAGACGAACTCGAACAACTTAAAACTGTTGGTCGTAAAGACATAGCAGAAAAGATTAAAGTTGCTCTTTCATTCGGCGACTTATCAGAGAACTCTGAGTATGACGAAGCAAAATCTGAGCAGGGCAAACTTGAGTCTCGTATCAACGAACTCGAAGCTATCCTTCAGAACTACAAACTCATCGACGAAGATGAACTCTCATCAGACGTTGTTAACCGTGCTTCAAAAGTTACTCTTCGTGACATGGAGACAAAAGAAGAATTCTCATATCAGATCGTTGGTCCTCAGCAGGCTAACCCTATGAAGAACAGAATTTCTGATGAATCACCTGTTGGCAAAGCAATCCTTGGTAAGAAAAAGGGTGCTACAGTTTCTGTTGAAACACCTGCAGGCGTACTCAAATATAAAATTATTGATATCGAACTCAAATAATTTTATAAGCTTAGGAGAATAAAAATGGCAGATAACCAAAACCCAGCAGTAGAGGAAAAGGAACTCACTGCTGAAGAAACAAACGAACAAAGACAAATTCGTATAGATAAGTTAAAGGTGCTTCAGGATGCTGGCAAAGACCCATTCCAGGTAATGACAGCTGACCAGTCCCACCACACACTTGACGCAAAAGAAGCATACGAAGCTCACGAGGAAAAGCTCCTTGCCGGCAGACCAACCATTGATGTTACAGGTCTCGACGAGCAAGCCGCTCGCGAAGCAACAAACAACGACTATAACGAGCGCCGTGCCATCATGGACGCCGACCCAATCGAAGTATCTATCGCTGGTCGTATGATGTTCAAGCGCGTTATGGGTAAAGCATCTTTCTGTAATATCCAGGATAAGGTAGGAAACATCCAAGTATATGTTGCTCGTGACGCTATAGGCGAAGAGCCATATGCTGACTTTAAAAAGTCAGATATAGGTGATATCTTCGGCATTAAAGGTTACCTTTTCCGCACAAAGACAGGAGAAATCTCTGTCCATGCTGAAGAGATGAAACTTCTCTCAAAATCTCTTCTTCCTCTCCCTGAAAAATATCACGGTCTTAAGGACGCCGACACTCGTTACAGACGTCGTTATGTAGATCTTATAGTAAATCCAGAAGTAAAGGACACTTTTGTTAAGCGTTCAAAGATTATCCAATCAGTTCGTAAGACACTTGACGACGTTGGATATGTTGAGGTTGAGACACCAGTTCTCTCAACAATCGCAGGTGGCGCTACAGCACGTCCTTTCATCACTCATCACAATGCACTCGACCTCGATATGTACATGCGTATCGCCACAGAGCTCCCTCTTAAGAGACTCATCGTTGGTGGCATGGAGCGTGTTTATGAAATCGGCCGTATCTTTAGAAACGAAGGTATGGATACAAAGCACAACCCAGAATTCACATCTATCGAGTTCTATGAGGCATATACAGATTATAACGGCATGATGGATAGAACTGAAGCCATCATCCGTAACGCAGCTATGGCTGCAAACGGCACTTACAAAGTAAACTTCAAGGGCGTTGATATCGACCTTGAAAAGCCATTTGCACGTATGACTATGGCTGAAGCAGTACTTAAATACACTGGCATCGATTTCGAGAGCTTTGCACAGGATAACGAAAAGGCTATTGCACTTGCAAAAGAAAAACACATCGAAATCGAAAAAGGTAAGGAAACTTGGGGTGACATCCTTGTTTCCTTCTATGATGAATTCGTAGAAGCAAACCTTGAGCAGCCTACATTCATTATGGACTATCCTGTTGAGGTTTCACCTTTAACAAAGCGTAAGCCATCAAAGCCATATTTAACCGAGCGTTTTGAACTCTTCATCCTTGGCACAGAGTATGGTAACGCTTATTCAGAGCTCAACGATCCACTCGATCAGATGGAGCGTTTCAAGCATCAGCTCATGCTACGTGAATGCGGTGATGAAGAAGCCAACATGCTCGACGACGATTTCGTTATGGCTCTTGAATACGGTATGCCTCCAACAGGTGGTTGCGGTATCGGCATCGACAGACTCGTAATGCTCCTTACAGGCAACGAATCTATCCGTGACGTTATCCTCTTCCCTACAATGAAGCCAATTGACTAAGAATCAAATAAACTTTTTGGTGACCACTATGCGCAATTCTAAAACCCAAAAGAGAATCAACAGACTACTAGCATTGCTTCTTGTAGTGCTGGTAGTTTTGTGCTCTTTTACAGCTTGTAATAAGAATGAAGAAGATGCAGGACAGATTACTAACATTTCAGATTTGAATGGTAAAATCGTTGGTGTTGCTATCGGTTCTATGCACGAAGATATAGCAAAGCACTTTATTCCAAACTGTACTATTCATTACTACAACAGCCCTGCGGACTTGGCCGCCGCATTAAACTCAGGAGTTGTTGATGGTATCATCTGTGACGGTGCGGTATCTTTGGCTCTTATCAAAGAGAATGATAATCTCGCTATAATCAGTGACCCGCTCTCTACAAATGAATATGAATTTGAAGCTAGGGCTTTAGCAAAAATATCCGAGCCTAAAGATAGCACTCTAAAAGAAAGTCTCTACGACACATTTATAGCTGATGGCCGTATGGATATGCTTATCGATGGCTTTAAAACTACAGCACTTATCAGTTTTACTTCAATAATCATCGGTGGATTACTAGGCTTCCTCTATTTCAGTTTTTGTTGGTCAAAGACAAAACCTGGTATCGAGGCAAAAATTGCCACACTCTTCGTTTGGATAGTTAAAGCTACTCCTATCCTTGTCTTCTTAATGATTCTCTATTATGTAGTTTTTGCAAAAACTTCTCTAAGTGCTACAACTATAGCCATTATCGGTTTTACACTCGCATATATGGCATCAACAGAGAGCACTTTCCATTCAGCATTCAAAGAACTTAACCACGGCGAAGAAGAAGCCGCAATAAGTCTTGGATATAAAACTTGGCAAATCTATTATAAATTCGTTCTTCCTCCTCTACTTGAAAATGCATCAACAGGAATAAAGAACGAAATTGTGTCACTTGTTCAAGCTACATCCATCGTAGGATATATAGCCGTTCAAGACATAACTAAAGTAAGTGACATCATCAGAGGTAGAACCTTTGACGCGTTCTTCCCTCTACTTGTTACCACAATTTTATACTTTGCTCTCTGCTGGATTTTTGTAGATTTAGTTAGAATTGCAGAATATAAATTCAATCTTCGTCGCAGAACCCCAGATCAGATACTTAAGGGGGTTGAGCACAAATGATTGAACTTAAAGATATAGTTTTTGGTGACCCTAAAAAGCCAGCTATAACAGTTCCATACTTTGCAATTAATCAAGGTGATGTAATTGGAGTTATAGGTCCTTCTGGTTCGGGTAAGTCATGTCTTCTTCGCTCGCTCCTTATGCTTGAGCCTTATAAAATGACTGGCCAAGTTCTCTTTGATGGAACAGTTGTAAGTGAAGATAAGAATTATAGACGAAAAGCGAGAAAAAGCATCGGATATCTTCCTCAGAATCTTGATCTTTTCTCAACTTACACCGTTATAGAAAACGTTATGCTCCCACAGATTGACCTTCTTGGAAAGAGTAAACAGGAAGCATTTGATAATGCTCTTAGCATCTTAAAACGTGTTGGACTTGCAAAGAGACTATTCTCATATCCAGACGAGCTCTCTACTAGTGAAAAGCAACGTGCTGCTATCGCCCGCGCTATCTCTATGGAATCAGAATTCCTAGTTTTCGATGAGCCAACAGCTCTTCTCGATAGAAGTAACAAAAAAGAGATTCATTCTATCATTAAAGAGCTTGTTAAGAACGGTGCGACTTTAGTATTCGTTACTAATGAGACCTCATTTGCCAGAGAGATATGTAATCGTATAGTTTACATTGACGAGAATACGATTTATGAAGAAGGCTCCGTAAAGGACATCTTTGAAAACCCTTCTCGCCCACGTACAAAACAGTTCATTAAATCTCTTTCACTTCTCGAGATTCAAATCAAAGATACCGACTTTGACTTCTATGGTGTCATCGGAAGAGTTGATAGATTTATCACGGATAAATCCGCCTCTAAAAAAGCTAGCACAGCTATAAACTTTGTCTTTGAAGAGCTCGCTAAGAATATTCTTTTACCGAGACTTTCAAAAGAAAAAGAGTTTAGTCTAAATATGATTTATGAATATGACAGTAAAGAGTCCTGTTTCACAATCACAACTCGTTACACCGGTGAGCACTTCTCTCCAGATGATACTGAAGACGATTTGGCGCTTATGATTTTAAAACACAGTGCATCAGAGTATTCATATGAAGAGATAAACGAAGGTAACTATAAAAATAAAGTTACTATAAAGATTGCAAACTAAAAAAAGACCAGCCGAAGAAATCGGCTGGTCTTTAATTTTATTTGATACTTGTAATGTCGTAAGGAGTCTCCTGATATACAAAATAGTTGAGCCAGTTAGAATAGAGAAGGTTTGCGGATGAACGCCAAGTAACAGGTGGTCTTGATGTAACCTTGTCACCTGGGAAATAATTCTTTGGCATGCTAATTGGGAGACCGGCATCAAGATCACGCTTATACTCATTATAAAGAGTATCTGCATCATATTCAGAATGACCAGTTATGAAAATCTGACGGCCCTTCTTTGTAGAGATAGCATAGACACCAGCTTCTTTTGAGGAAGCCAAAATCTTAAGCTCAGGATTTGATTCGATGTCCTCTCTAAGTATGGTTGTGTGACGTGACTGAGGCACCATAAAAGTATCATCAAATCCTCTAAAGAGCATTGATGACTTCTTCTCAACCTTGTGTGGGAAGACGCCAAAGAGCTTTTCAGGAAGGTCATGTTTCTTTATTCCATAGTGGTAATAAAGGCCTGCCTGAGCGCCCCAGCAGATATGGAAAGTAGACCAAACGTGAGTCTTACTCCACTCCATTATTTCGCAGAGCTCATCCCAGTAATCAACCTCTTCAAAACTCATCTGCTCAACTGGAGCACCAGTGATGATAAGTCCATCAAAGTTTTGATCTTTGATGTCGGAGAATGTCTTATAGAAACTGAGCATATGGTCTTCACTTGTGTTCTTTGACGCATGAGAAGTCATCATAATAAGTTCAAGTTCAACCTGAAGTGGTGTATTACCAAGGAGTCGACAGAGCTGTGTCTCAGTTTCAATCTTCTTTGGCATTAAGTTAAGAAGCAATATCTTAAGTGGACGAATGTCCTGGTTACCAGCTCTTGTCTCTGTCATTACGAAAATATTTTCAGAATTTAAGACTTTCTTTGCAGGTAAATTCGTTGGGATTTTAATTGGCATACTCTATCACTTCCTTTTCATTATATATAGTCTTGAGGCAAAGTCTGGGAAGACTCTAGTCTCGTCGTTTATTCCTGTGCCGGCAAATGCCTGATGAAGTTTTACACCAGCATACATGAGCGTATCACCAGATGCTTTGTAGCTTTCAACTTCACCTGGAAGTTTATAAAACTTATCGACAACATTTTGAATAATGCCATCATTCTTAATATGTACTGGAGCAATCATATTGATTAAGTCTCCAAAGAGTTTAATACTGACCGGTTTTGGGTTATTCTTAAACTCATAGATTCTTTCAGGGTCGAGGCCTTTTGCAAAGTATTTATGATCCTTCGTATTAGGCAACGCTAGTTCCTGCATAAGCATACCAATAGCTTCGCTCTTATCCTTTGATACAACTGTCCACTCATGAAGGTTATCACAACGTCCACGGTAAAAGTCACCGTATTGGAATGTTCTTCTATGTGCTTTGTAAAGCTTAACCTGTTCTTTTATCTCTTTAAGTGTAGATGTTGGAAGATCAGGTAAATTAAATTCATAACCAAAGACACCAAAAGCAGCTACGTTAAAACGAGTTTCAAGTGGTGTGACACGAAGAGTCTGATGGTTTGGACAGTTTGATACGTGAGCAGTTACGGTAGACATAGGATAACCATAGCTGTAATTAGTCATAGCATTTACTCTGTAGAGAGCATCAGTGTCATCGCTAGCCCAAATCTGTGGGAAGTATGAAAGAATTCCGAGGTCGAATCTGTTTCCGCCCGACGCACATCCCTCAAAGAGTATCTCTGGGAACTCTGTTGTCAAAGTCTTCATTATTTTATAAAGACCAATAACATAGCGATGAGCTACTTCGCCTTGGTTCTCTGCTTCAAGCTTTGAACTATATACGTCTGACATGATTCTATTCATGTCCCATTTAACATATTTTATATTTGCAGATGAGAATACATCCCTCATAGAAGATATGATATAGTCCTGTACATCAGCCCTGGTAAGGTCGAGTATTCTCTGATTTCTGCCCTCTGAATGTGGGCGATTTGGGATTCCAAGTGCCCAGTCTGGATGCGCACGGAAAAGGTCTGAGTTTGCATTTACCATTTCAGGCTCAACCCAAATTCCGAAATCAAGGCCTATATTATTTATCTTATCTGCAAGTCCTTTGAGACCGTTTGGAAGTTTTTTCTCATTTACCTTCCAGTCGCCAAGGGAAGATGTATCGTTATTTCGCTCGCCAAACCAGCCGTCGTCCATAACGAAAAGTTCTATGCCACACTTCTTTGCAGCTTTTGCCAAGGTGCAGAGTTTCTTCTCGTTTATGTTAAAGTATGCTGCTTCCCAAGAGTTTAAGAGAATAGGTCTATCCTTATACTTCCACTCTCCGCGAACGACATGATTTCTTACAAATCTATGCATGTTTTGGCTCATGCCATTAAAGCCTTCATTTGAGACAGTCATAACTGCCTCAGGAGTCTCAAATGATTCATGAGCTTTTACTATCCACTCGAAACCATCAGGGTTAATGCCTGAAACGAATCGAGTTTTTCCATATGCTGAGACTTCGGCAGCAGAGTAGTGGTTTCCACTGTATATGAGGTTCAAACCGTATGCCCTACCCGTGTCTTCGGTTGTGCTCTCGTCAGAGAGCATAACGAACGGGTTGGCCCTGTTTGAACTTATTCCGGCTCTGCTGCAGTTTACGATTTTTCCGGCTGTGACTTTAGTAGTGTTCTTACCCATTTCACGCGCCCAAGCGCCGCCCCATGTTGTAAGAACTAAATCTTTTTCGGAAAAATCGAGCTGTGTACTCATAAGTTTTAGAAGACGGATGTCGTCTTCAGAATTATTTATGAGCTTTGTATATCTAGTTATAACGTTACAGTTTTCATATACGAAATAATGAAGCTCAAGTGAAACGTTATAATACTTATCTTTTAAAACTACAGTTAAATGTGCTGGGAGTTTGTTTGCCGAGTAAGAGGTTGGCATTGTATAAAGATAAGGATTCTCATCTTTAAGTAGGAAAGAATCAAAGATAAAATCACAAGTTCTAGAACCGTCAGCATGAACAAGTTCGCAGAAAGATTCTCTTATATCACCTTTACCCTGACCTGATGCCTCAAGGCAGATATCCTCAAGTGAGAAAGAGAGGTCGTCCTGGGTGTAATTAATACTACTTCCTGGACAGAATGCACTCTTTTCAACAATAGCTTCTAAAGCTTCGCTTAAGTTTTTAGCGAGGCTTATTTTTCTGCCATAATACACATGCTCCAAGTGACCACTCTTTGTCACTCTAAAAGCATAAGTTGTGTCTTTTGTCTCGAGTATGAAGTTGTTCTTATCAACTCTTATCATTTGAAACTCCTTTGGGTCACACCCAAACTCATTCTCCCGATCTGTCCTCAATAATCTCTTTTCTGAGATAAAGATCATTAGTGATTTTTGCCATTTGCTCCTCATCCAATTTGTATTTGCGAATAAATACAAAACATGAAATCAAAAAGATGAGCATTGGAAGAATAGTAATTGTTACTTGAAGACCATGAAGAGATGTTCCCGTAATCACCTGAGAAACTCCCTCACTGGTATCTTTACTGATGTCAAAAAGTGCTATACAAGCAGATGCCACAAGGACACCAATGCCAGATGCGAACTTTACAACAAGTGTTTGAATAGAAAAAATTACTGATTCTTCTCTTGTGCCGTTCTTTAGTTCACCATAATCAACTGTGTCAGCAAGGAATATTGTTAGAAGAACCATAATAAGTCCATTTGCTGAGAAGATGATTACTGCAGGGATATAAAGCATATAGTATGGCATTGAAGCGAACACTATCAATGTGAATATTAAGTATCCTGCGACTGTACCAAAGAGAGCAGTTTTAAAAACTGTGGTTGCCTTCATAAACTTTCTAAGAAGCGGGAAGAGGAAAATCATAGAAACAGCCTGTGATGCTCCGCCAACAACCGCAAACATTGTGTAGTTATGATACCAGCCTGCTCCACCTACAGCATATTTGTAGTAATAGATTGCTAAATTTGCTGTTGTATAAAAGGCAGTGTTAACAAGGATGATTGTAAGTGCCATCGCCATAGCTTGGTCATTTGTGACGAGAGCTTTAACCATGTCACCTACTGTATTTGTTTTTACATCAACTGTTGAGTTCTCTTTTATTGTCACAGAGAAATAGGATATTACTATTCCTGTAAAAACAGAAATAATAAGGGCAAACCATCTAAATCCGACACGCTCGTCACCATTACCTAATGCCATTACACAGATCATAGTTGCAACAGTAACAACGGCGCCGCCGACTGTTGCACAGGTGCGTCCAAGCTGTGTCAAGTGTTCACGCTCGGAGCCCGGCTTTGTAAACGCTGGGACAATTGACCAGAATGGTATGTCGGCCATTGTAAATGTAACGCCCCAAAGTATGTAGAAAACAGCAGCATAAGCCACAAGCCCACCACCTGTTAAAGTTGGTGGCGCAGAGAAGAGAAGAAAAGTCACAAGTGAATTTGAAAGTGTACCTATAAAAATCCAAGGTCTAAACTTTCCCCATCTTGTCTTTGTCTTAGCAGCAATAATACCCATAATTGGGTCGTTAAAGGCATCAAAGATACGAGCTGCAAGGAGTATGATTCCCATAGCCCATGCGCTTACTCCAAGGATATCCTGGTAGTAATAGAGTACATAGCTCGTCGAGAGCATGTACATCATATCTTTACCTACCGCTCCAAGACCATATGCAGTTTTTTCTTTTTTATTAAGAGCAACTGTTTCCAACTTTTGTCATTTCCTTTTTAAATTGATGCAAGCGCTTGATTTAGATCATTGATTAAATCTTCAGCATTCTCAAGGCCTGTTGAATAACGAATAAGGTCACCTGGTACACCAGCTTCAATAAGCTGCTCATCTGTCATCTGACGGTGAGTTGTTGATGCTGGGTGAAGGCAACATGTGCGTGCATCTGCAACATGTGTCTCAATAGATGCAACTTTGAGGGCAGCCATAAACTTCTCAGCTGCAGGCTTTCCACCCTTAATTCCAAATGAAACTACACCGCATGTGCCGTTTGGCATATATTTCTGTGCACGGTCATAGTACTTATTACCTGGAAGTCCTGCGTAGTTAACCCAAGTTACATTTGGATTCTCTTCAAGTGCTTTAGCTACTGCTAATGCATTTTCACAGTGACGTGCCACACGAACAGGGAGGCTCTCAAGGCCTAAGTTTAAGATGTAGGCATTAAAAGGTGACTGTACTGTGCCGAGGTCACGCATAAGCTGTGCGTTTGCTTTCGCAATATAAGCGCCACCGAGGCCAAACTTCTCAGTATATATGACGCCATGATAACTCTCATCCGGTGTGCAGAGATCTTTGAACTTTTCAGGATATTTTGTCCAATCAAAGTTACCACTATCAACAATACAACCACCGAGAGCTGCTCCGTGGCCATCCATATACTTAGTAGTTGAATGGGTAATGATGTCAGCGCCAAACTTAAATGGGTTACAGTTAATAGGTGTTGCAAATGTATTATCAACTATAAGTGGGACACCGTGTGAATGTGCAGCTTTTGCGAACTTCTCAATATCAAGCACTGTGAGTGCAGGGTTTGCGATAGTCTCACCAAAGACAAACTTTGTGTTCTCTTTAAATGCAGCGTTTAGTTCCTCTTCACTACAGTCAGGATCTACAAATGTACATTCAACACCCATTCTCTTCATTGTTGTTGAGAGGATGTTATATGTGCCGCCGTATATAGTTGAGCTGGACACAACGTGGTCGCCCGCTCCGGCAATGTTAAAGAATGCGAGGAGGTTTGCTGCCATTCCTGAGCCTGTGAGGAGGGCTGCAGTGCCGCCCTCAAGCTCAGCAATTTTCTTTGCAACCATATCGCATGTCGGATTGCCGCAGCGTGAATAGAAATAGCCATCAGCCTCTAAATCAAAGAGCTTAGCCATCTCGTCTGCGCTGTCATATTTAAATGTTGTACTCTGAATGATAGGAATCTGTCTTGGGTCACCATTACCTGGGACATATCCACCTTGAATACAAATAGTTTCTTTTTTCATAAAATTCACTCCTTCTCGGAGAATTATTTCCAAGAGCTGTTTAAGTCAACAGTTCTATTAAAGATTATCTTACCTGATGATAAATCTGAGTTCTTATCAACTGTATAATAACCCTTTCTCATAAACTGGAATGTGTCTAAAACTTTGAGACCATCAAGGAGATTCTTATCAACTACAGCCTCCCCTAAAATCTCAAGTGAGTTTGGATTAATATAATCACAGAGTTCATGAGAATCATCTGATGGGTTTTCAACATTGAAGAGTCTGTCATAAAGACGAACTTCTACTGGAGCTGCATTCTCTGCTGATACCCAGTGAATAGTACCACGAACTTTACGTCCATCAGGTGTCTCGCCACCTTTTGACTCTGGGTCATATGTACAGTGAAGACAAGTTACATTACCGTCTTCATCAGTGTCATATGACTGGCAAGTGATGTAATAAGCAGACTTAAGTCTTACTTCATTACCCGGGAAGAGTCTAAAGTACTTCTTAACTGGCTCTGCCATAAAGTCATCCTGCTCAACGAAGAGTTCTCTACTGAAAACAACTTTTGATGTGCCAAGTTCTGGCTTGTCAGGATGGATTGGTGTCTCAATTATCTCAGTCTGTCCCTCTGGGTAATTTTCGATAATTACCTTAAGTGGGCGAAGTACTGCCATAGCACGAGCAGCACTAGCGTTTAAGTTGTCACGTACGCAAGCTTCCAAAAGACCGAAATCTACAACTGAGTAAGCCTTTGATACACCGATTCGTTCAACGAAATCACGAATAGCTGCAGCTGGGAAGCCACGGCGACGCATACCTGAGATAGTAACCATACGAGGGTCGTCCCAACCATCAACATAACCGTTGTTTACAAGGTAGAGTGAACGACGCTTTGAAGTTACGCAGTAGTTTAAGTTGAGTCGTGCGAACTCAATCTGACGTGGGCGCTGCCATCCAAGTGTTGCTGCAACTTCGCACTCATCAAGAACCCAGTCATAAAGTGGACGGTGGTTCTCAAACTCAAGTGAGCAGAGTGAATGTGTTACTCCCTCCTTTGCATCCTCAAGAGGATGAGCAAAGTCGTACATTGGATATACGCACCACTTATCTCCCTGTCTGTAATGTGAGAGATGAGCGATTCTGTAGATTACAGGGTCACGCATATTTATATTAGGTGAAGTCATATCGATTTTTGCACGAAGGACTCTTGTGCCATCAGGGAATTCACCTTTTGTCATTCTATCAAAGAGTTCTAAGTTCTCCTCAATTGAACGATCACGATATGGGCTGTTCTTACCTGGCTCTGTGAGTGTTCCTCTATACTCCTTCATCTCATCAGGAGAGAGGTCACAGACAAATGCCTTACCCTTTTTAATAAGCTTTATAGCACACTCATACATGAAATCAAAGTAATCTGATGCATAGAGTGTTTCTGGAAGGTCCTCACCTACAAGCCACTCGATATCCTCACGGATGGACTCTGCGTACTCAACATCTTCCTTACCAGGGTTTGTGTCATCGAGACGAAGGTTAAACTTTCCGTTATATTTTTTCTTTGTAGCCCAGTTGATGCAAATTGCCTTTGCATGACCAACATGGAGATATCCGTTTGGCTCAGGTGGGAAACGAGTCTGAACTCTGTCATATACACCTTCGCTTAAATCTTCATCTATAAAATCATGAATGAAGTTTCCATGAATTTCTTCATCGAGCTCTTCAACATTTTTAATTTCTTCTGCCATTAGTTTTGCTTCCCTTTCTTACATTAGGACTTATAATGCCTTTTCCATATCATTAAGTCGTTTGTTTACTTCCTCTGTACCAAGAATCTTCATAATCTCATAGAGGTCCGGTGTGTTTGTTCTAGAAGTAATAGCAACACGGATGATTGTTGATACATCACCGATATGTCCTTTAAACTTATCAGGCTCCGCCTTATACTCCTTAACATTTGGAGTGAAGCCGAGTGGCTCACAGAGATCTTTCATTCTTTGGAACCAAGTATCTTTATCATCATCTATATTCCAAGCTTTAATATACTCAGTGAGTACAGCTTTAGCATCTTCCTTTTGAATGTTTTCTGGAAGTACACTGTAATCTGCTTGGTAGTTATAGAAATAAGCAACATATTCTGGAACGTCTGACCACTTAGCAATATCCTTACGAGGTTTTGCATTTTCACGGTCGATGTTTAAGATGGCACGTGCCTTCTCTTTATCAGCAGAGAGAAGATTAAAGAAATCTTTATCATATTCCTCTGCCCAAAGAAGTGTTCTCTCAAGAACCCAATCAGCATCTTTTACACAGATAACGTTCTTTGAAACGTCGTTCATTTTTACGAGGTCAAAGAGAGCACCTGATACGCTCATCTTCTTTAAGTTGAATGGGAACTCAGAAAGAGCAGCGTCCTTATTAGCACGGCGCCAATCTTCAAAGTTTGAGTTGGCTAGAGTGTAAAGATACTCAAGCACTGACTCCTTTGGATAACCCTGCTCGCTGTAGAATTCAACAGCAGCTTCTGGGTCCTTACGTTTAGAGAGTTTTCTCTTATTTCCGTCATCAAGTTTCATTATAGGAGCGATGTGAGCATATTTAGGAACTTTGAATCCGCAGGACTTAAAGAGTTGGATATGAGTTGGAACTGATGAGATCCACTCGTCTCCTCTTACTACATGAGTTGTTCTCATGAAGTGGTCATCAACAACATGTGCAAAGTGATATGTAGGAAGACCAATCTGCTTTAAGATGACTACGTCCTGAGTATTCTCTGGCATAGAAATCTTTCCACGGATACCGTCTGTGATTTCAAAATATTTTGAAGGGTCGCCTTCGGATCTAAAACGCATAACTGGAACTTCTCCGGCATCAAGGTGTTTCTTGATTTCTTCCATGCTTGCGTCTCTGTACTTAGCATACTTGCCATAGATTCCAGGGTTTTCTTTTCTTGCTTCCTGGCCAGCTCTGATTTCAGAGATTTCCTCTTCGCTCATAAAGCAAGGGTAAGCCTTGCCCTGCTCTACGAGATATTTTACGCAAGCCTTATATATGTCACTTCTGTGACTCTGCCAATATGGACCATAGCTGCCGATAGCTGATTCTTCATCCTCACCCATAGCGCCTTCATCGAACTTTATTCCGAAGTAAGCAAGAGTATCGATCAGAACAGGAATAGCACCCTCAACCTCTCTCTTATCATCTGTATCTTCAATTCTGAGATAGCAAA
>DCGF01000039.1:0-6306 GCA_002314555.1 Ruminococcaceae bacterium UBA1785
AGTTTTCAACATGGCATTTTGACGAATGCTTTGCTTTTTGTTTACAATTTTTATGAGGATTTATACCTCAGGACTGAATAGTTTCCAAAGCAGATTGTTTGTGCATTCCTACAAAGTTTTCACGGGCTGTGAATAGTAACCTCAGAACAGAAAAAATTGATTTCTGTGAGTAAAAAAGACTTGCATTTTTGGTTTCTATGTGCTATGCTATAGAAGCTCGATGAGCAAGATGCGCCGGTAGCTCAGTTGGATAGAGTGTCTGGCTACGAACCAGAAGGTCGGGGGTTCGAGTCCCTCCGGGCGCGCCAGTTAAATAAAAAAGAGTTCTACTTGTGTAGAACTCTTTTTTATTTTGCGGCACCAGGAGGACCTCTCACTGGTTCGGTCTGCTAAGGTTGGTCGCGGTCTAAAGCCCGCTCCACTTATCGCGGACGGCTCGAACGTTCACCGAAAGTTCGAGCCTGCGACCCTCCAGGCGCGCATCATTAATATTTACAGAATTATTTGTTCCAAGGGTTCTCTGGGTCGGGGTCGGTTGGGTCCCAGCCACGGCGAGAATCGTTTACGTCAATCTTTGTAGTCTTTGGCTTACCAAGTGGGCCTGGAAGTGGGCTGTCATAGATAGTTACAACCGTGTTAAAAGTGAGGTTGTCAAAGAGCCATTTTGCGTCAGCTACGCAGAGACGAACACATCCAAGGGATGCAGGACTACCAAGTTTGTTATATTCCTCATATTCGAGATCACCTTTATCTCTGGTGTTATAACAGACAGAGTGGAACCAAATAGCGCCCTTGATACGGATTGTATACTGACCTTCTGAACGGTCAACCATAGTTAGCCACTCATATTTATCCTGGGTCACAAATGTACCTGTAGGTGTTTCGTTACCCTCTTTACCACATGAGCAAGCAAATGCTTTGACAGGTTTTGTGAACTGACCATTGTCGTCTTTTTCATAGACAGTAACTACATTCATCTGTCTGTTTACAGCTACACAATACTTTCCAGTATATCCGTTATATGGCTTAAAGAGAATTGAACCATCAGGGTTTACTGTTACACCTGTGTCAGTAACAGTAGTTGTCTCGGCCATAGTTGTAGTCTCAGCTTCAGTTGTAGTAGTTGTAGCTGCAGGAGCTTCTGTTGCTTCTGTAGTTTTAGCGGTTGTGTCACCTTTGCTTTTAAACTTGGCGCTTAAGTACACACCACCAACAACAAGTGCGAAAACAAGTATTAACGCTATAGCTTTAATAATGATACGTTTTTTCATAGGTATACCTCAATGCGTTTTGCCTATTTGCCTACATTAATTATGAGTGTTTATATACTCTTCAAGTATTTCAGCTGCGTAACCAACAAGCTGGTTACATGGGCGCTTCTTGTAAAACTCAGGTGTGCGAGCAGTTGGCTCCGGAGCGCTGTCTACGCCGTTATTTAATTTAAGCAGTTCACGACAAACTATTGAGCCGTTTTCTGCTTCATATTTTTTAGCTAGTTCCTGTACTCTTGCATAATGCTCTGCCTTACCTTTTCCTGGATCATCAGTTCCATAAATAAGACCAAGAATAATAGCCATGCCAGAAACCGCGCCACATACCTCGCGCATGCGACCAAGTCCGCCACCAAATGACAAAGCCATTTTAGCGATAGTCTTTTCATCTACATCAGTGAGGTCAGCAAAAGCCAATGCTACTGCTTGACTACAGTTATATCCGCTCTCGAAGAGCTCCATTGCATGTTCTTTTCTAGTCATAAATATCACCAACAAAACCCTGGAGGAAAACTCCAGGGTTATTTTTAATCGTTAGGGCTCCAGCCCGACCAATCCATTAAAAACTGGATAAGGTTTTGATCAACGCCAATCTTATAGTAAGTTGGCTCTGGCTCTTTAAGTTTTTTCCAATCAAAAGGTTTACCCTGTGCGCGGTCATGCGCATAGAGTTCAACAAAAGCCCAAAATGCTTTTTGAAGCTCTTTATTAATTTTAAGAAGCAGTTCTAAAATCTTTTTTAACTGTTCTTTCATCTAAATCACCTTTTAATAATCTGTGCCATTATTATAGCACAAAGCTTATAAATTAGAAATAAGGTTTGAAATTTTCTCTATATCAGCCTCAAATAAAGGCTTGTTATTTATATTTCGAAGAATTGCAGCTGGATGGAAAGTTGCAGTATACTTTCTACCATCTATTTCAAATATCTCTCCATGCTGTTTAGTGACTTTAAAGTCTTTTCCAAGGAAGTAGCTTGCTGAAACTCTACCGAGACAAACGATGATTTTTGGATTAACTATCTCTATCTGCTTTAAAAGATATCCTATGCAAGCTTCCTTTTCATCAGTCTTTGGATCCCTGTTTTCAGGAGGTCTGCACTTAACCATGTTTGCTATATAGATGTTTTTTTCACGGCTCAGTCCCTGCTTTTCAAGGCACTCGTCTAGGAGTTTTCCACCCCTACCAATGAAAGGCCTACCCTCTCTGTCCTCGTTCTCTCCAGGTCCTTCGCCGATAATAAACACGTCCGCGTTTTCGACTCCTTCGCCAAAAACCAGATTATTTCTAGTGCTGTAAAGTCTACAGCCTTTACATTCTGAACATTCCTGTCTAAGTTCTTCAAGTTTCATACCATTTTACCTCTTCGCTTAATATATCATATTTTTAAAATTATGTAACCAATTTTGTTTAACAAAAGGATTCTTTTGTGCTATTATATATGGCGAGTTTATGGTGAATATATAAAAAGGAGATTTTTTACAATGCGTAAAAAACAGTTTAAAGCGGAATCAAAGAGACTTATGGATATGATGATTAACAGCATCTATACCAACAAAGAGATCTTCCTCCGCGAGATTATTTCTAATGCAAGTGATGCTATTGATAAGCTTGCTTTTCTGTCTTTGACGGATGATAAAGTTGGAATTGATCGCTCCGATTTTGCTATCACCCTTACAATTGACAAAGAGAACCGTACATTGACTGTATCTGATAACGGTATCGGTATGAGTGCAGACGAGCTTGAGAATAATCTCGGTGTTATCGCAAGTTCTGGCAGCCGTCGTTTCTGCCAAGAAAACGAAAATGCCGACCTCTCTGACACAGAGATTATCGGTCAGTTCGGTGTAGGCTTCTACTCAGCATTTATGGTAGCAGATAAGATTACCGTTATTACAAAGAAATATGGTGAGGCACAGGCTTATAAATGGGAATCAGAAGGCATCGACGGTTACACTGTTGAACCTTGTGAGCGTGACAGCATCGGCACAGATGTAATCATGCACATCAAAGAAGATGGTGACGTAGCTGATGAATACTCACAGTACATTCGTGAATACCCACTTACAAAACTTATTAAGAAGTATTCCGACTACATCCGCTTCCCTATCAAACTTTTAATGCCACACCCAGAACTTAAGGAAGGTTCCACAGAAGAGAACCCAGAATATGAAGAAGTTTTTGAACTTGAGACATTAAACTCAATGGTTCCAATCTGGCATAAGAAAAAGAACGATGTAACTTCTGAAGAATATAACCAGTATTATCATGAGCATTGGATGGATCAGAATCCTCCTGCTTGTACAATTCCTATCTCTACAGAAGGTACAGTATCATACGAAGCATTGATCTTCGTTCCTTCACAGGCACAGACCCAGTACTACACTGATGACTTTAAAAAAGGTCTCCAGCTCTATAGCTCAGGCGTAATGATTATGGACAGTTGTGAAGACTTAGTTCCAGAACCATTCAACTTCATCCGTGGTGTAGTTGAGTCCCCTGACCTCTCTCTCAACATCTCTCGTGAGATGCTTCAGCAGTCTAGGCAACTCTCAGCTATAAAAAGTCACATTGAGAAAAAGGTTAAAACAGAACTTAAGAAACTTCTCGAAAACGACCGTGAAAGTTACGAAAGTTTCTTTAAATACTTTGGCCGTCACTTAAAGGTAAATCTCCTTGATAGCTTTGGCCAAAACAAAGAACTTATCTCTGATCTTCTCCTCTTCTACTCATCAACTGAGAAGAAGCTTGTATCACTTGAAGAATATGTAAACAGGATGCCAGAGGACCAAAAGTACATTTACTATGCTACTGGAGAATCTGTAACATCTGTTGATAATCTTCCACAGACAGAGATTGTTAAAGATCACAACATGGAACTTCTCTACCTTGTAGATCCAGGTGATGAATTCATCCCTGGCATGCTTCAAAGCTTTATGGAGAAGGAATTCCGTTCAATCGATGACAAAGACTTAGGTTTCGAAGATGAGAAGAGCGAATCAGATTCATCTATCTATAAAGAGACTTTTGACTTCATCAAAGAAACTCTCGGCGATAAGGTTGACGAAGTAAAAGCTACTAACCGTCTTAGAAGTCACCCGGTCTGCATCAGCAGTGGTGATGGCATCACATTTGAGATGGAAAAATACTTCGGTGCCATCCAACCAGGTGGAATCGGTGCAAAAGCTAAACGTATACTTGAATTTAACATCGAGCACGACGCATTTAAGGCTCTTGATACAGCGCGCATCACCGACCCTGAGAAAGCAAAGAAATTCACTGAGATTCTCTATAACCAGGCCCTTCTTATTGCAGGTCTCCCAATAGAGAACCCAACTCAGTATACAGATCTTTTAGTATCACTATTTTAAATTCGGAGGAAAAAAATGAAAATCTTACTCGAAACATCAGCCCGTCACGTTCACGTATCAAGAGAAGTCCTCGACATTCTCTACGGTGAAGGATATGAACTCACTAACAAAAAAGACCTCTCCCAGCCAGGTCAGTTCGCCTGCGAAGAGAGAGTTGCAGTTATAGGACCAAAGAATCAGTTCCCATCTGTTTCAATCCTTGGACCATGCCGCCCATACACACAGGTTGAAATCTCTATGTCCGAAGCACGCACACTTGGTATTACAGCTCCTGTTCGTATGTCAGGTGACCTTGAGGGCTCAGGCGCTTGTAAGCTTGTTGGACCAAAGGGCGAAGTTGAACTTGATAAGGGTGTAATTATAGCAAAGCGTCATCTCCACGCTCTCCCAAGTGAGGCAGAGGAACTTGGCGTTAAAGACGGCGAAATCATTAAGATTAAAGTTGAGACAGAAGAACGTTCACTCATCTTTGACGACGTTATCGCTAGAGTTACAGAGTCATCTGGTCTCGCTATTCACATCGATACTGATGAAGCTAATGCCTGTGGTTCTGTTCCAGGCCTTATGGTAGAAGTAGTTAAATGATAAATAGAGCCACAAAGAAGCTCTACGACGAAGACAGTTACTTAAAAGAATTCACCGCTCTCGTACAGGATTGCCAAAAGAGCGGTGATTTTTTCAAAGTAGAGCTTGATAGGACAGCCTTCTTCCCAGAGGGCGGAGGTCAGCTTGCTGACCCAGGCTTTTTCGTTATAAATGGAAAAGAAATAGAAGTTTTTGATGTTAGGCTCGAAGGTGAAGTAATATATCACTTTCTAAAAGAACCAATTGAAGTTGGCAAAGAGATTCAAGGAACACTTGATTGGGAAACAAGATTCTCAAGAATGCAAAACCATACCGGTGAGCATATTGTTTCAGGCATTGTTTTCAAAAAATATGGATATTCAAATATTGGTTTTCATCTTGGAAAAGATGATGTCACCTGTGACTATAACGGAAACATAACTTGGGAACAAATTAAAGAAATAGAAAAGCTTGCTAACAAAGCAGTTTTTGATAATAGAGAAATAAGAACTTGGTATCCAGAAGATCTTAGTAGTATTTCATATAGGGCGAAACTTGATTTAACAGAGGGCGTTCGCCTTGTTGAGATTGACGGTGTAGATATCTGCGCTTGTTGTGCCCCACATGTTAAATGCACTGCTGAGGTTGGGTTGATAAAAATAATCAACATTGAAAAATCTCATGGTGGCACTAGGCTCCATCTACGTTGCGGTAACCTTGCTCTTTTTGACTATGATGAAAAACAAACTCAGGTATTAAAAATCTGTGATTTACTTTCAGCAAGGCAGTATGAAGCAGCAAATTGTGTTGAAAGTCTTCAAAAGGCAAATGGTCACTTAAGTTATGAACTTTCACGCATGTCCGAGAAAGTTGCTGAAACTAAACTAGATTCAATCGAGCCTTTTTCCGGTAATCTTGTTGTCTTACTCTCTGGAGCTGATTCAGATGCTTTACTTGCGCTTGCAAATGGCGGTCGAGAAAAAGTTTCCGGAATCTTTGTAGCGCTCACAGAGAATGGCGCAGGATACAGATATATGATTACAAGCAAATCAAATGATTTAAGCTCAAAAACTAAAGAAATCAATGCCGCGCTAAATGGT
>DCGF01000039.1:6319-6565 GCA_002314555.1 Ruminococcaceae bacterium UBA1785
ATGGTCGTGGTGGTGGAAAAGACGATATGATTCAAGGTGTCTTCAACACCGATTTAGAAACAATTAAAAAGTATTTTAAATAAAAAAGCCCTGCTGACAATCCAGCAGGGTAATTTTATTATCAAACACATTTTGGTGGGTGTGCCCATCCCCACATTTCTTTTGACCCAAAGGGTGCGTAGCAGCACAATCTCTACTTCAAAGGCTTCTCCTTTAGTTTGTGTTATTATACCGCAAAAATTACTT
>DCGF01000034.1:0-4018 GCA_002314555.1 Ruminococcaceae bacterium UBA1785
AGGTCCTTCCCACTGTCAAGTAGTTCAAAGAAACGCTTATGTGCAGCATCTCTTGCCGTATAAACGGTGCCAGAAAGCAACACCCTGTCACCTGCGTGAAGGGTGCATGCTTTTTCATTTAACTTTGATGTATTGAGCTTAATCTCTGCCATAATATCTCACTTACTTCTTAGAACTGATGTATGTCTTTCCGTTCTTCTTAGTTACATTACTCTTTGAAGATACAACAAATTTACCCTCAGCATTCTTTTCAGCATTCTTTCTGCCAACTGTCTCATAAGGCATCTCATATGCAGAAGGCGCTGTGAGGTCTGAAAGGTTTTCAAAAGTCATACGTGCGCTAACCTGCTGTCCATAGTTATCTACTATTTCAACAGCTGGTTCAGAAGTAACAGGCTCCTCAGGAATTTTTGCAGCTACATCAAGTCTTGCTCTAAGCATAGCATTCTCTTTAAGAAGAGCATTCTGCTTTGCAGAGAGGTCCTGTACCTGACGCTTTAAGCCTTCGTTCTCAAGTTTAACCTTTTCGATATAATCCATGGTTCCTTTTTTATCGAAACCAAAGAGCTTTGTCTTTATAATGATGTCTTTTTCCTGCTTTGACATAATCTACCTCAAAATTAGATTAATTTATTACACCAAGCAAGGATGTCCGCCATAACTTGGTCTCTGTCGAGTTCATTAAGAATCTCATGACGGTCGCCCTCATAGAGTTTAATCTCAGCAGGGTTACCGTTCTTTTTATAATTGTTATAAACAGTCTCAACGCCCTTTCCATAAGGTCCTACAGGGTCATCTGCGCCTGCTACAAGGAAGATTGGAAGTTCTTTCTTTGTAGCGCCGTAGCAGTCAGCACTGTTTACAAACTGAAGGAGTGTAAGCATATCTCTAAAGCCTCTATTTGAGAATAAAAAGCCGCAGAGAGGATCAGCAATATACTTATCAACGATACTTTCATCCTTTGTAAGCCAATCAAAAGGTGTGCGCTTTTCTGTGCGTTTATTATAAGAACCAAAAGCAAGTGAATTGATAAATCCGCCATCTGCTGTAGCGCCCTGAATCTTACAAAGAACGTTTGCAAGGAAGATAGCGATACCATTTGCTGGGTTTGGTCCACCAGTACCACAAACTACAAGACCTGTTAAGCCATCACCGTAGAGAGCGCCGTAGCGTCTAGCTACAAATGATCCCATTGAGTGACCAAAGAAGAAATATGGAAGACCTGGATTCTCCTCTTTTGCTATATCTGTAAGGATTTTACAGTCATCAGCAAATACAGCACCTTCGGTATTTTCAAAACCAAAGAAGCCTGGCTTATATGTGTCGTTTATTGACTTACCATGTCCGATATGGTCATTTGCATAAACTACAAAGCCATTATCAGCGAGGAACTCAGCAAAACCAGCATAGCGATCAATATGTTCAGCCATACCGTGGTTAATTTGGAAAACAGCTTTCTTTTCATTTCCTTCCCATTTTGCAGCGTGAATTTCAACATCACCTACTGATGATGTGAAGAAAAAATCTGTTCTTTTTGCCATATAATCATCTCCGAAAAGAATTATTGATTCTTTTTATAAATGTCACAAAGACCTTCCATGAGAAGATCTTTATTGACAAGGATGCTATGCCTACAATGCTTTATTACAGCAGGACAAAGTCCTCCTGTTGCAACAATTGTCTTTGGTGGAACATCCATTTCCTCTGTCATTCTGTCGATAATTCCATCAATCATCTCCGCGGTACCGTAAACCATACCTACACGAATACTTTCTGTAGTATTAGTAGCTATAGTTTTCTTTGGTGAACGAAGAGCAATTGATGAAAGCTGTGATGCACCTGATGCTAGAGCATCAAGTGATAAAAGCATACCTGGAGCAATACTAACGCCTAGGAATGCGCCATTCTCATCAAGAACTGAAATCTTAGTTGCAGTTCCAAGGTCAACAATAATGAGAGGTAATTCATATCTATTTAGTGCGCCTACTGCAGTTGCGCAGAGGTCAGCACCAAGCTCAGATGGATTGTCGATTTTGATGTTAAGACCTGTTTTTACACCAGGGCCTATAAGAACAGGCTCTTTTCCTGTAACGATCTTAACACCTTTAATCAACGAACGAGAGATTTCGGGTACAACTGAACTGATAATCGCACCTGAAAACTCATTTGGTTCAATTCCATTGAGCTTGAAAATGCTATTTATTTTAATAGCAAATTCATCTTCAGTAACAGTACGGTCAGTCGCCAGTCGAGACACAAAGAGGAGCTCGTCACTCTTATAAACACCAAGTGTTATGTTTGTGTTTCCCGCATCAATAACTAATAGCACTTATGTCACTCCTTATTAAATTATAACTGCTTACCACAGTTTGTGCAGAACTTAGCACCTTCAACAAGTTTTGTTCCACATTCTGGGCAGAAACCGCCTGCAGGAGCTGCTGGCTTTGCTGTGCCGCAGTTTGTGCAGAAATTACCGCTGTTTGTTGTGCCGCATGCACATGTCCATCCGCCTGCTGCAGGAGCTGCTGCTACGGCTGCTGCCTGTGGGTTTTGGTTTGTCATCTGGCCGAGACCAGCATTACCAATAGCGCCCATACCAAGGCCGATGCCCATCATGCCACTTGCACCGCCGTTTTCACCAGCAGCCTTAACGCCTTCAGCCATAGTCTTCTGAACGTCGTAGTTTGCGGCATTTGTATTATTACCCATATTGAAAGATCTCTGCATCTCTTTGAGAGCTTCTTTATCTTCCTCAGTTGGGGTGATGTTATTAACTGTGAATGTACAAACCTCAAAGCCACGCTCACCAGCCCACTCGCTGCTGAGACCCTCGTTAATATATGCCTTAAGTTCGCTGAGGTTAGAACCGATTGCTGAATAAGGAACTGCTTTTTCAACACCAAGTTTAGAAATAGCCTCATTAATCTTATCGTTAATGCCAGACTTGATATTTGAAAGAATGCCTTCGTCGTTAATAGAAACAACTACATTATCATCTGTACCAGCATACTGTGCACCGATCTTCTGATAGAAGAGAAGTGGGTCAGAAACCTTAACTGTGAGCTGACCATTACCCTTAACAGTGATATCCATCTGCTCACCGAGACCACCTGTGTGATGGAAACTTACGTCACCTACACCCCATTTAACAGGAGAAGCGAGCATTTCGCACATGTTGATGAAGAATACTCTCTGTGAACTAAAGCGCTGTCCGCCAGCCATCCACTGGTCAGCAACTTCCTTACCGAGTTTCTTTACTGTATCGATAAGGTTATCCTTAAATGAACCGTCACCAGCTGGGATGAAAGATGGAGCTGTTGACTCATCATATGTGTAACGACCTGGCTCTGCGCAGAATTCAACGATAGCGCCGTTCTCAACGAGGATCATAGCCTGACCTTCCTGAACGTCAATACCAGAACCTGCAGAGATGAGGTTGTCATCTGCTTTTGTATTTTTGCTACCGTCAACGAGAATCTTCTCGCCGCGTTTCATGATAATGCCGTTTGACATATCACCTGACTGGAAATACTCTTTCCATGCTGCAGAAGCAGCTACGCCTGTAATAGCACCTGAAAGTCCTACTGCGTCAGCAATTTTTTTAAGTCCCATATTATTAATCTCCTTTTCTAGAGTTTCTTATAAATTTAACTTAAAGATTATAGCATAATCTTCTGATTTTTGATAGTCCTGCGCTTCTATTAGAAGCCGTGACCTCCTCCGCCGTGGGAGCCGCCGCCACCACTTGAGTGGCCGCCACCGCCGCCTCCAGAAGATGATGACTGTTTATAAAAGTCATGAATTACCTCTTCGCGGTGTCCCATGAATATCGCATTACGATTAACAACATTGAAGTTATTAAGATAAGTCTGTCCTGATGGAGCACTATTACCTTTTTTATGAGCTGTTATAAGTGTAATTACAACTATGATAGCTACAACAACAGACGCAATAAGAGAGGTCTTAGTTGGCATCAGTTTTTCTGCTACTGACGGGAAGAGTTTCTTTAAAGTGTAAT
>DCGF01000034.1:4082-4233 GCA_002314555.1 Ruminococcaceae bacterium UBA1785
TATCAAGGAGGTTATACGCCTCACTTGAAGAGAGCAAATCAGCATATTTACCGGCTGTGTTGATATAGAGCTGTCTGTTATCCATATCAACCGCATAGAGTATGCCGTCTACCTCATTATCAAAGTCGAGCTTTGTGATGTAGTAGTCATA
>DCGF01000083.1:0-14886 GCA_002314555.1 Ruminococcaceae bacterium UBA1785
GCTCATCAAAGAAGAGAATCTGTGGTTTCATAGCGAGTGCGCGAACAATAGATACACGCTGCTGCTGTCCACCTGAGAGCTGACAAGGATAGAACTCTGCTTTATCCTCAAGTCCCATCTTCTTAAGAAGTTCCATACACTCAGCTTCTACTTCCTTTTTATCCCTACCAAGGACAGAAACAGGAGCATCCATCATGTTCTTAAGAACTGTGTAATGTGGGAAGAGATTGAAGTTTTGGAACACAAGTCCAAAACATCTTCTAAACTCGTTTAAGTCTTTTGCGTAGACGCACTTTCCTTCTTTCATCGATGTAACTGGCTTATCGTCATATGCGATTAGACCGGCATCGATGGTCTCTAGGAAAGTTGCGCAACGAAGAAGAGTTGATTTACCGGAACCAGAAGGACCGATAATTGAAACAACTTCGCCCTCTTCTACAGAGAAGCTAATATCTTTTAAAACTTTGTGTCTACCGAATTTCTTTTCGATGTTTTGCATTGAAAGAACACTCATCTTAGCCCCTCCTTAAATATCATAGTAATTCATCTTCTTCTCAACCTTGCCCATTACAAAGGCAACAATCGCGTTGAAGGCATAGTAGAATACGCCAGCCACAATAAACGGAACAAAGCTGGTCTGCGAGTTAGCAATCTGCTTACCTATCGTAAACATCTCAACATAAGAGATTGTAAATGCTAAAGATGTATCTTTTACAAGTGTTACTATTTCATTTGTCATTGAAGGTAAGATTCTTCTAACAACCTGAGGAAGAATAATCTTCATAAACGTCTGAGTCTTCGAGTAACCCAAAACTTCTGCAGCCTCATACTGGCCTATAGGCATAGAATCAATACCACTTCTATATATCTCTGCAAAATATGCTGCATAGTTAATGGCAAAAGCTATAACTACTGGAATAAGTTTGTTTCTTGAGATACTAATTCCAAAGAGATAATAAGGGCCATATGCCACAGCAATAAGTTGAAGCATCAAAGGTGTACCACGAAGAATTGATATACAGAACTTTGTAATACTCGATACAATTGTAATCTTACTTCTTCTGAGCAATGCCACAATAAGTCCAAGTGGCAAAGAGAAGATTAGGGTTAAGAAGAAGATGGCACAAGTACCCTCAAAACCCTCAAGCATTTTCAAAATCATCGTTGATAAAGCCATAAGTTTCCTCGTTTCAAAAAGCGCACAATCCCGGAAGGATTAACTCCCGGGAAAGTGAATTAGTTTAATATAAATGTCAATTAGTTGTTCTTATCGTTAACCCAACTTGTTGCAACTGGAAGGTCAACAAATACTGCGTCTACAGCATTTCCTTCAAGTTCTGTGAAGCACTTAAGGAAGCTGTCACATGTTGTAAGAGTTCCAAATGTTGCTGACAAATCAGCAAGGTCGCCGTCCTCTGCAAGTAATGATTCACCTGAAGTGCCAAGCTGAACTGCTACTGTCTTACCAGCAAGGTCAGCAGATGATGTGATACCACTTGATTCCTTAACAACTACAACCTGTGTGTTGTAATAGTAAGGATCAGAAATGATATAACCAGCTTCTGTCATAGAGTCAAGAATTGTCATACCTGACCATACGCAGTCACACTCTTTAGAATCAAGCTGAACAAGCTTCTGATCCCAGTTAACACCGAAAACTTCGAAGTCCCAACCGAGGAGTTCACAAGCTGCTTTACAGATTTCTACGTCAAATCCGTAATATTCGCCGTTGTCATCCATATAGCTGAAAGGAGGATACTCAGCGTCGATACCCATTGTAAATGTTCTCTTCTCTGCCTTTGTGATATCTACCTTTGATTCTGGAGCTGAGAAATCATCAGCAAGGAAGATAAGGTTATCAGAAATGTCATCATAATTTGCTGCGATTTCAGCATATTTTCCGTTTGCTACAAGCTCATATACAGCAGCCTGCATATAATCAGCAACTTCCTGGTCGCCTGATCTAAATGCGATACCATACTGTTCTGCGCCAAGTTCTTCGTTGATGATGATATATTTATCATCTGTGTTATTAGGTGCCTTTGAGCAAGCTGCGAATGCGAGCACCATAACAAGTGCAAGTGCAAGTGCTATAAATCTTTTCATTTTTCTATCCCCTTAAAAGTTAAGATTGTTTTCTTCGCTTTTACTTTAGCGTGATATCATAGTAAAGTAGTATCTCAATAAAGTCAATAGTTTTTTTAATATTTATTATATATAAACAAAAAGAAGCCCCTTAAAAAAGAGGCTTCTATGATTTTTGCTTCTATTTAATTAAGAACGCGCTAGCAAGTGCGAAGTAAACAAGGAGACTCAAAGAGTCAACAAGTGTTGAAATTACTGGTCCTGCGATAACAGCAGGGTCAATTTTGATAAGCTTTGCAAGAAGCGGAAGCATACAACCTATCATCTTAGCCATAACTACTGCTGCAAACATAGCGCAGGAAACTATGATGTAAACTTCAATTCCACCAGGATTCCCAAGTGCCCACATACGTGCGAAGTTTGCAAGTCCTAAGATGATACCGCAGATTGCGGCAACACGAATTTCCTTAAACAAAACTTTGAACCAGTCTTTAAGTTCAATCTCGCCAAGTGCCAAGGCACGAATTGCAAGTGTTGAACTTTGGTTACCTGCGTTACCACCTGTACCGGTGATGATTGGGATAGCGGCTGTAAGACCTGATACTACAGCGAGCATATCCTCAAAACTTTGAATGATAGAACCAGTCAAAGTCGCAGAAATCATAAGTACTAAGAGCCAACCGATTCTGTTCTTAACAAGAATCCAAACAGGAGTCTTAAGATACTCGTCCTCTGATGGTAAGAGGGCAGCCATCTTTTCGAAGTCCTCCTCTGTCTCCTCTTCGATGATGTCGAGGATATCATCGATGGTGACAATACCAACAAGGCGCTCTTCTTTATCTACAACAGGAACTGCAAGTAAGTCGTAACGCTTAACAAGTTCAGCAACTAATTCCTGGTCATCCTCGGTATGGACGAAGATAAGCTGCTTATCATCATCCATTATGTCACGAAGAAGTGCATCTCTATCATTAAATACGAGGTCTGAAAGGTCAATAGTACCTTTTAGATGTCTGCTGTTATCGATGCAGTAACAGGTATAAATTGTCTCTTTGTCGATACCAGTACGGCGAATGTGATCGATGGCCTCTCCAACTGTAAGTCTGTCGTGGAGTTCAACCATCTCATTTGTCATAATGCTACCGGCAGAGTCATCCGGATAGTTAAGATATGTATTGATAAGTTTTCTAGTCTCAGGGGAAGCATTCTTCAAAATACGAGTTACAAGATTTGCAGGAACTTCCTCAACCATATCTACAACGTCATCTAGGAACAAGTCATCGATAAGCTTCTTAATCTCTTTATCGGTGATTATCGAAATGATGTCTCCCTGATCTTCAGACTCAAGGTATGCAAATACATCTGCTGCTAAATCCTTTGGAAGAATACGGTAAACACGAATCATCATATCACGGTCAAGTTCACCAAGGAATTCAGCAATATCAACTTCGTTCATCTCAATAAGCTCCATTTTGAGCATTGAGAAATCGCCCTTTTCTGTGAGAGCAATTAAAGCTTCAAAGTTCATCTCTTCCATAACAAAAAACCTCCTTACTCGCATGCGAGCAAAGAGGTTTAGTTTTAAAGACAAACCCTTAACGGGTCACTAAAAGATATAAGTGGCCCACTCACATACGGAATTATTTAATTTAATAACACAACTTCGAGGTGTCGCGTCGCCTTCCATTTACGTAGGCCCCTTTCTTTTAAAATTAGCCCCTTAGGGCTTTTTTAGTTTAAACCCTTATTTATAAAGGTGTCAACCCTTAAATTGATAGAAGCCAACTTTCTTCATGGCTTTATCGAGTGTACGCTGAGAGATCTTTGTGGCGATTTCAGCGTTTTTCTTCATGCAGTCCTCGAGGTAAGCACGCTCAGTGATGAGTGTGTTGAACTTCTCCTGTACAGGACGAAGTTCCTCGATGGCTGCCTCTGCTACGGCTACCTTGAAATCGCCGTAACCCTTACCCGCAAACTCTGCTTCTATATCATCATATGATTTTCCTGTGCAGGCACTGTAGATAGACATGAGGTTGTTTACACCATCTTTGCCCTCTGCGTATTTAACACATGCATCTGAATCTGTTACAGCAGACTTAAACTTCTTCATGATTACATCTGGAGTGTCAAGCATAGAGATGTAACCCTTTGGGTTTGCGTCTGATTTTGACATCTTCTTTGTTGGGTCGGCAAGTGACATTACCTTTGCGCCCTCTTTAACAAAGAGTGGCTCTGGAGAGGTGAATGTCTGGCCGTAGATGCCATTAAATCTATCAGCTATATCACGAGCTATCTCAAGATGCTGCTTTTGGTCTGCGCCTACAGGAACAAGGTCAGCCTGATAGAGCAAAATGTCAGCAGCCATAAGTGCTGGATATGCGAAAAGACCAACGTTTACGTTATCAGCGTGAGTCTTTGATTTATCCTTAAACTGAGTCATACGACTCATCTCACCGAACTGTGTATAGCAGTCGAGAATCCAAGCGAGCTGTGCATGTGTTGGAACTTGGCTCTGTACGAAAACGATGTTCTTTTCAGGATCAAGGCCAATAGCTATAAGGAGTGCATACATGTTTCTAATCTGCTCACGGAACTTAACTGGGTCCTGACGAACAGTGATGGCATGAAGGTCTGCAACGCCGAATGCACAATCATATTCCTCTGCGATATCATTCCAATTCTTAAGCGCTCCAAGGTAGTTACCAAGAGTAGGTGTACCACTTGGCTGAATGAGGCTTAAGACTTTTTTCTTTTTAATCTGTTCTTCCATTATAAAAGTTCTCCTAATATCTTGATTCCCTTTACCATATCCTCGTCGGTAGGTGTTGAGAAGTTAAGTCTAATATACTGTGTGTCTGCCGTCTCGTCTGGGAGGAATGCAATTCCTGGAACGACAGCCACCTTATTCTCTGCAGCCTTTCTGCAGAAATCCATCATATTTATACCGTCAGGAAGTTTACACCAAACAAACATACCGCCTTCTGGACGTACATATGATAGTTTAGGACAATACTCATCAAGAGCATCACACATTACGTCAAGTTTCTTTCTATAGATGGCTTGCATCTTTTTGATATGCTCATTTATGTCGTTCTCTTTCATCCAACGGTATACGAGCATCTGATTAAACATAGCTGTGTGAACATCCTCTGTCTGCTTACCGACAGTCATTTTAGCAATTAATGCACTAGGACCTAAAACATATCCAACACGGATACCAGGAGCTATAAGCTTTGAGAATGTGCCAGCATATACTACTCTGCCCTCTATATCAAAAGATTTGATAGTTGGAAGGTCAGTTCCAGATGTTCGAAGATCTCCGTATGGATTATCCTCAAGTACCATAACATCGTACTTTGAAGCAAGTTCGTATACCTTTTTTCTCTTCTCAAGAGACATGGTATAGCCGGTTGGATTCTGGAAATTAGGGATAGTGTAAAGGAATTTTACTTTACTGTTACTCTCAAAAAGTGCTTCAAGAGCTTTAACATCTATTCCATCCTCTTCCATAGGAACGCCACAAAGCCTAGCACCATAGGATCTAAAGCAGTTTAAAGAACCGATGAACGATGGGTTTTCACATGCTACATAGTCGCCCTCATTACAGAGAACCTTAGTTAAAAGTTCCATTATCTGAGTAGCGCCAGATGTGATGATAAGTGAGTCGAATTCGGCACCCATCTGATACTTGTTCTTCAAATAACTTTTAAGTTCATTTATAAGAGGCTGATATCCCTCAGTAATACCATACTGAAGCGCGCCGATAGGATCCTCGCGGAAGATATCAGCTGCAATTTTAGAAATCGACTCAACCGGGAACGCATCTGGCGCCGGATTACCCGCTGCCAAAGAAATAGTCTCAGGATCTGAAGTTGATTTCAAAATCTCTCTAATGAGAGATGGTTTTAATTTTGCTATTTTGTCTGAAAAAACATAAGTTTCTTTTTTAGCCATATTATCGCCTCTTAAAAAATATAAATAATTTTATCATATTGTCATACCTTTGACAATGAATAATTCCTATACTATAATGTATGAGGAATTTTTAAGGAAAGAGGTATCGTTATGCCACTTGTTACAACAAAAGAAATGTTCGCAAAAGCTTATGACGGCGGTTACGCTGTTGGTGCTTTTAACGTAAACAACATGGAGATCATCCAGGGCATCACAGACGCAGCAGCTGAACTTAAGAGCCCAGTTATCCTTCAGGTTTCAAAGGGTGCTCGTTCATATGCAAATCACACATATTTAAAGAAGCTCGTTGAAGCAGCAGTAGAGGAGCATCCAGAAGTTCCTATCGCTCTTCACCTTGACCACGGCGCAGACTTCGAAATCTGTAAGTCTTGCATCGACGGTGGCTTCACATCAGTTATGATTGACGCTTCTTCTCATTCATTCGAAGAGAACATCGCTATCACAAAGCAGGTTGTTGAATATGCTCATGATCACGGCGTAGTTGTAGAAGCAGAGCTTGGTACACTCGCTGGTATCGAGGATGAAGTACAGGTTGAAGCTGGCTCTGAGAGCTACACTCGTCCAGAAGAAGTAGAAGAGTTCGTATCAAAGACAGGTTGTGACTCACTTGCTATCGCTATCGGCACAAGCCACGGCGCATTCAAATTCACAGCTGCTCAGTGCACACGTAATGCAGACGGAATCCTTGTTCCTCCTCCACTTCGTTTTGACGTTCTTGAAGAGTGTATTAAGAGACTTCCTGGTTTCCCAATCGTTCTTCACGGTNNACAGGTTGTGATTCACTTGCAATCGCTATCGGAACATCACACGGCGCTTACAAGTTCACAGCAGATCAGTGCACAAGAAACGAGAAGGGCATTCTTGTTCCTCCTCCACTCAGATTCGACATACTCGAAGAAGTACAGAAGAGACTTCCGGGATTCCCAATTGTTCTTCACGGATCATCATCAGTTCCTCAGGAATATGTAAAGATGATCAACGAGTTCGGTGGTTCAATGCCAGACGCTATCGGTATTCCAGAAGATCAGCTTCGTGAAGCTGCAAAACTTGCAGTATGTAAGATCAATATCGACTCTGATATTCGTCTTGCAATGACAGCTGAGGTTCGTAAATACCTCATCGAGAACCCAAGTCACTTCGACCCACGTCAGTACTTAAAGCCAGCACGTGATGCTGTTAAAGATATGGTTAGCCATAAGATCGTTGACGTACTTGGTTCAAACGACAAAATCTAACAATAGATAAAATAAGAGCCCCGATATTCGGGGCTCTTATTATTTTAATAGAGGTTATTTGCCTTTAAGAAATCGATACCGAACTTAGTACATTTCTTAGCGCAATTTTGAACTACACAGTGACCTGCGTACCAAATAGAATGAATATCTGTGCCCTGTGGAAGTGAATTTGAAAGTTTGTTAACCTTTGACTTTGGAACAAAGAAATCAAGTCCGCCCCAAACAAGGAGTACAGGAGCATTAATCTTATTCATATCCTCATATGCTGGATGAGAAGCTTTAGCGCTCATGTAGCAAAGACCCTTACCTGTATCTTTGAGTTTAAGTGGGTTTGCTGCAAGTGAGCAGTCATATTTAGCCATATATCTTGGAGACATAGTAGCAGCGAGGAGTACGATTCTTACAAGTGTGTCGTAAGGCATTACATACTTTAAAGCTGTATCCATCATAGCGCCCATCCACTTAGCCATGAAGAGTTTTCCAACAGGCTTTGGAATGTCAGACATAAACAATGGAGCATAGAGAAGAAGTGCCTTATAAGCATCTCTATTTCTATCAGCGAGTTCAAGTGTTACAGAACCGCCCATTGAGTGACCAACGATGATCCATTTTTCAGAGTCGTTTTCAATCTTATCAAGCTCTGCCATCAAAGCTTCAAGCATCTCTACACGTGGAACGTAGTTGATGCCTTTGATTTCTCTTGTTGAATATCCGAAGTCAGGAAGATCAACACGTACGCAACGCATACCCTTCTTCAAATATTCTTCAACCATCTCATTGAAGAAAGTTGTATCGCAACCAAAACCGTGGATCATGAAAAGTTTGCCCTTTTCTTTTCCCTTTGGTCTGTCAATTCTATAGTGAAGTTTATAATCACCAAATGTGAAATATTCACTGTTGGCATAAGGCCAACCTTTGATCTGTTTGTTCTCTACGAATTCTATCTTTTTCATGCGATGATACCGTTCCTCTTTAAGAAATCGATTGACTCAGCACAAACTTCTGGCGCACAGTTCTGAACGAGGCAGTGACCTGCAAGTTTAGTAACTGTTACATCAGGGTTATTAAGAGCGTTCTGGAACTTCTTAACAACACCCTTTGCGTTAAAGAGGTCCATCTGTCCCCAGAAGAGTTTGATTGGAAGGTCAACTTTTGCCATGTTCTCATAGAGAGTTGGCTTAGCGCGAGCCATCATGTAGCACATTGCTGTACCTGACTTTGGAACTGTAAGGCCATCAGCAAACTTATATGTCTCAAAGAGAGCTGAATAACGTACGTCAACTGTCATGAGCATGATAACAGCCTTTACAACTGGATCATGTGAGCAGCAAGGGCCAAAGATCTTATCCATAAGATTACACATAGGATCAAGTGTAACGATAGTCTTTACGAAGTTTGGTGCATTAACAGCTGACATAGGAGCATAAAGCATTACGCATGAGAATTTATCTTTATATTCTTTTGCAAGGTTCATTGAGATGCCGCCACCCATTGAGTGACCCATAAGAATCCACTTACCTGCTGGTACAGAACCTGCGTTATCAAGGAATTCAAGTAAATGTATTAAGAGAACTTCACGGTCGATTGGTTTTACGTCCTTTGTCTCTCTTGTTGAGAAGCCACAGTTAGGAACGTCTGGGCGTACACAGATGAAGCCCTTCTTTAAAAGAATCTCAACCATCTCATCCCAGAATCTTGTGTTACAAGCGAAACCATGAATCATAAATAACTTACCGATTACAGGAACACCTGCCTCAGGGAAGTCGATCTGATAATGTACGTTATAGTCGCCTTCATTGTACCAATAACTGTTTTCGTATGGTTTTCCGTTAACTGGCTCAACGATAGTTTCACGAGCTGTATCCTGGAGCCATGCCCAGCCCTTTTTCGCGCCAACTCCAAGAGCAGCAACTGCAGCAGTTCCAGAAACGAAACCAATAGCACCTGCAGCAGCAAAAGCATTCTTATTCATTCTAATTACCTCCTATGTGTTTTACGAACACGTTCATTAAGTATTATACTTTTATATCCTTAAATAGACAAGCAAAATAACAAGTTAAAATTTAGTGCAATTTATACATTTTTTAGTGAACTTCATTTTGTTCGTTCATCTCTTTTAGCACTCGTATCTTTTGAGTGCTAAATGTTTACAGTTTGTTCACACATTTTGTAAATTAGGTGCTATAATTGGAGATGTTGAGAGGGGTATCAGCCCCTGGTATCCTCCTCAACTTAAAATACAGTTTACATAGATACTAATACAGGAGGTAACTACTATGAGAAACTTTTTATCACTTTATGATCCTTTCAGAGAGATGGATAACTTCGAACGTCACTTCTTTGATTCGCCTTTCTTCGGCACTACCACTTCTTCAATGGCAGGATTCAGCACAGACATCACCGATGAGGGTGACTCATATAAGTTGACAGCTGATCTTCCTGGTTTCTCTAAGGATGATATTAAAATCGACATCAATGATAACACACTTACACTTTCAGCTGAGAGGCACTCAGAATTTGAAAAGGAAGATAAGAAAGGTAAGTACATCCGTGTTGAGCGTTCATATGGCTCATACTCCCGTTCATTTGATTTAACAGGAATTAAGTCAGATGACATCACAGCAAGTTATGATAACGGCGTTTTATCTCTAACACTTCCAAAAGAAGAGGAGATTAAACCAGTTTCAAGACGACTTGAGATTAAATAAACACCTCACTTTAATCTTTCAAAAATCCATAAACTCCCATTAAACGAAACCCCCGAAGGCTAAAGCCCTCGGGGATTTTGTTTTATTCATATTTCTTTAGTAGATTTTCAAGTGTTCCGTGGAAGATGAGCTCACGCTCGGTGTCGCTTAAAGGAATCTTCTCCCAGCGGCTTAGCTCTTCGCGCGCGTCCCACATAGGATAGTCAGTTCCGAAGATGACTCTCTCCGGGGTGTATGTATCTATAAGTTTACGCACGTCATCAGGAGAGAGTTCAAAGAGTGAACTAGACGTATCAACGTACGCGCGCGTATCTTTGAGATAAGACGCTGCGGTCTCCCACTCCGAATAACCACCAAAGTGAGCAGCGATAACATCGAGTTCCAAGAACTCATCGAAGAGCGGTGCGAGTTTCTCAGCCTTTGAATACTGAGTGCGGTAATCTCCCATATGGATAAGCACAGGACATCTACCGTTTGCAAGTTTATATATCTCTTTTGCCTTTTCTGAGTTTATGTCAAACTCCTGAAAGTCAGGGTGAAGTTTAACACCCTTAAGTCCATGCTCGAGCCCCCAGAAGAATTCCTCTTCTAAATAATCTGACTCCGGATGCAAAGTCATAAAACCTATGAACTTATCTGGGTAAAGTTCAACTGATTTTGCGATGAACGAATTGATTGATGAAACCTGCTTTGGAGTTGTTGCAACAGAGTGGATTAGAAATTTGTCTATTCCAGCTGCTGTGCCCTCTTCCAAAAGTTTTTCCCTTGTTCCATTATGCGACATTGTAATTCCATAAAACTTGCCGATATTTAGAGATGCCTTCTCCGCTATCATCTCTGGGAATATATGTGTATGCGCATCGATTATCATAAGGCACCTCCTAAAAAATTTACTTACGAATTATATAATAAAAAAATGCGGAGTGCAATTGCATTCCGCATTTAATTTTAACCGTTACCCCAACTGAGGACGTAAATTCTAACCTCTTTGCTACCCCATTGCACGCATTCGCCGTAGGTATCAAAGTAAAGATCAATTGTTATACCACTACCATTCCAAACAAATCCGCCAGTATCAGCAGCTATACAGTAACCGTATACATATTTACCATCTTTACTTACAACGTAAAGCTCAGAACCGTAAGGGATTTGTCTCGGGTCAACAGCTACATGACCAGACTGTGCAAGTCTACCTGATGCTGTACCCTTACCAGGTGTTGAATAATATGCTGTGGAATATCCATCAATTGTTGTTAGAACATTTACTGGTATACCATTCTCAAGTTGATATGGCATTGGAATGGCAGAAAGCTGTCCTGTTGTCGAAAGTACTTTAATCTTAGTACCAGTTACAACAATCTTATTTACAGCCGCCTGGTCAACACGCTCTGAAAGCTTTGTTGATTTAGCAATTTCGCCATTTACGATTTTATCTCTATAAACAACAGTCTTAGAGCCGTTCTTACCTTCCTGTTCAACCTCGGTAGTTCCCTGGTAAACCCTAGAAGAAGTTTTATAGATAGTTGTATATTTTATTGTCTCTACGGCAGTACGTTCTTCGTAAGTTACTCTGTAGACTGTAATCGTATCACCGGCTCTGAGTTCTGTATCGAGAGATGGAGAAACCTCATCCTCTTCACCCAGTGTAATACTAAGACCGGATAAAACGTCGGCAACTGTACCCGAGAGGAAATCAACCTCATGAGTCTGTCCGTCGGCATATACATCTACTGTAAACGCTCTCGTTATTTTAATTGTCATGTTTTCTACGAGAAGATCGTCTTCTTCATAGTTCATCTTGTCGACAGGTCTCACATGAAGTCCCGCCTCGGATAGTGCATCTGAAACTTTACCAGCTATCATGACCTCGTGAATTTCGCCGCTGTCATCGATAGTTACTGGCATAGCGCGCTTTACAACAAGCTTATTACCTTTTCTTGCGTTCTTACCAACTGTGAAGTTTGAAGAATCAAGATAATCTTTTTCACCAAGAGTAACTCCTGCCTGATTTAAGATTACTTGGGCACTCTGTTCAGATGTAGTAACTTTTACAACCTTTCCATCAACCTCAACATTTACTGTATAAGTTGACATCGCCGATGCGACAATCGTACCTACGACAATTATTGATAAAAATAGCGCCGCTAAGAAACGACTGGAGTTTTGTGTAAAGTTACTTTTCTTTACACTTTTTTGTACCATTCAAGATCTCCCTTGCAAAAGTCCAAAATTGACTCTGCGTGCGCTATTATATGTATATTATTCTAAAAAGTCAAATTTTGAGCACAGGTGTTTTTGTGCAATGTGCACAATAAAATGTTAAAAATTACAAGTTGTAACTTTTTGTTTTTCTTATTTAGAAAAATAAAAGCAATAATTTTGGGCAATTTATATCAAAATGGCTTGTAACTGTTTTGTAACCGTTTTTTGCCTGTTTTTGCCCCATTTTTATCAAAAAAATAAGGTCAAGTGGCATTTTGTACACCACTTGACCTTTACTTAAAAATTATTATTACAAATTTTAATAATAAAGAACTACCTGTTAAATTATTTAAGATCGAGCTTCAAATCGTTCTCTTTGATCCAACCAAGTTTTCTTTCAATCTGTCCAAATACGAACGAGAGAATCGCTGGTAATACTACACAGATAAGAACAAGTCCAATCCAATCAAAAGCTGCAGGGCTTAAAGCTGCTGCCCCATTTGTTAATGCCGCTTCTGATGGAGCAAACCAACCAGTAATTACACCGATAGGTCCACAGAATCCGCATGTGCCCATGCCAGAGTTAATTGCCGCACCATTCATCTGAAGCTTGAATACGCATGTAGCTATAGGTCCTGTAATAGCAGATGCAAGCGTTGGTGCAATCCAAATCTTTGGATTCTTTACAATGTTTGCCATCTGAAGCATTGATGTAAAAATACCCTGAGAAACGAGTCCACCAACTTTATTCTCTTTAAATGACATCACTGCAAATCCAACCATCTGGGCACAACATCCTGCGACAGCCGCGCCGCCTGCAAGTCCTGTGAGGCTGAGCGCTGCGCAGATGGCAGCAGATGAAATAGGAAGTGTCAATGCAATACCAACTACAACTGAAACGATGATGCCCATAAGGAATGGCTGCTGATTTGTAGCCCACATGATAATGTTACCAACCCACATTGCAGCTTTACCAATTGGCGCTGCAATAAGTGCTGCAAGTCCAACACCAATCAAAATAGTAACTGTTGGAGTAACAAGTATATCAACCTTAGTTTCCTTAGATACTGCTTTACCAAACTCGGCAGCAATGATTGCTATGAAAAGTACTGCAAGCGGTCCACCTGCACCACCTAATGTATTTGCAGCATAACCGACCGTTGCAAGCGAGAAAAGAACCATTGCTGGCGCTTTTAAAGCATAGCCTATAGCTACCGCCATAGCAGGTCCTGACATAGCCATAGCATATCCGCCTATCTCAGTGAAGAAACTGAGAGCAGGAATCATGCCAAGTGTCTTAAAAATCGTACCGATAAGGAGTGAACAGAAAAGACCTTGTGCCATAGCAGATAGTGCGTCAATTCCATACCTCTTACCAGATATTTCAATATCCTTCTTTTTTAAGAATGCCTTAAACTTACTCACCTAGCATTCCTCCCCAAAATTTGATGTATATATAATAATACATTTATTATACATTTGCAAAAGAAAAAGACTTCCCAAAAAAGGGAAGTCTTGTATTCTTTGTTATCTCTTTGAGAACTGTGGTGCACGACGAGCGCCCTTGAGACCTGGTTTCTTTCTTTCCTTCATACGTGGATCACGTGTAAGGAAGCCAGCCTTCTTAAGTTCTGGACGAAGCTTTTCATCATACTGAAGAAGAGCACGTGAGAGACCATGACGGATAGCACCAGCCTGACCTGAAACACCACCACCGTTAACACGGCAAACGATGTCGAACTTCTCTGTAAGACCAAGAAGCTCAAGTGGCTGACGAACGATGAGCTTTAATGTCTCAAGACCAAAGTAATCATCGATGTCTCTGTCATTAATAGTGATTTTACCATTACCTGGATAAACACGAACACGAGCTACAGAGCTCTTTCTTCTACCTGTTCCGTAGAAATATGGATTATCGTTATACATATATTAGAGCCCTCCTATTAAAATTCGCGTGCTACAGGAGCCTGAGCAGCGTGTGGATGTTCAGCACCCTTGTAAACATGAAGTCTTGTGAGAGCTTTTCTACCAAGTGTGTTAGCTGGGAGCATACCCTTAACAGCCTTAGTAACAACAAACTCTGGCTTAGTAGCTAAAAGGTCAGCATACTTATATTCTTTCATATGACCGATATAGCCTGTGTGATGATAATACTTCTTATCCTGAAGTTTATTACCTGTAAGAACAACCTTCTCAGCGTTGATAACGATTACGAAATCGCCACAATCAGCGTGAGGAGCAAATGTTGGCTTATGCTTGCCGCGAAGAAGAGTAGCAGCCTCTACTGCAAGAGCACCGAGAGTCTTACCTTCTGCGTCAAGTACATACCATGTGCGATTAATATCGCCTGCTTTTGGCATATAAGTTGACATGAACTTTTCCTCCAATAATCAATTAGCAAATTATTATTTAAGTAACGCGCGCATTAATAATGCGCACAACTAACGTGCTCGACTATATTACCACCCATAATATATAGAGTCAACATTTATTTTTCAATTTTTTAATTTAAAAATCAAATACTCGTATATTCTCTTTTTTTCTCTCAAATTCTCTCATTTTCTAACTTACGATTTTTACAAATTGGCGCCTAATAATAATGCCCGAGCCTTTCAAAAAAGCCCGAGCCTTTCAAAAAAAAAACCAAGCCTTTCAAAAAAAACCAAGCCTTTCAAAAAAAA
>DCGF01000083.1:14970-15160 GCA_002314555.1 Ruminococcaceae bacterium UBA1785
AAAAGTAAGTTCGCTGCGATCCGCACCGGCAGCTCTATCGAGACTAATACTGGCTCCGGCTTTTTATCTGGCTCTGGCGCAAACTATTAACGGCTGTAATAGGTTGAATTTAGCAGGTTGTACAAGGACGTAGTTACGTGGATACAGGGTGGCGCCAAATCAAGATATTACACTTATTAATACTTTCATT
>DCGF01000085.1 GCA_002314555.1 Ruminococcaceae bacterium UBA1785
GTTGGTAATGCGTACATTTCTGTGATGGACTCCATAGTCTGACCGATAGCACCGTTATCAAGGAGAACTGGTACATCTTCGGTTTCATAATCTGGGTCCGTGATTGAGATGGCAACATCGAAGAGACTAGAAAGTTTCTTTGTAAGTCCCTCAACGTAGATTTCTGGGATATAACCAGAAAGAACGAATACGTTGTCACTCATAGAGATTTTGTCAAGTGCCTGATACTTTTCAGCTCTAAGTGAGAAATAATCTACTAAGAACTCAATGTCACCTCTGAACTCTGCGAAAGTCTTAATCTTTTCTTCGTTTTCGGTGATTTTCTCTTTGCACTTTTCAACTTGTGCCTCCAAGCGTTCAATACGAACCTTAGGTTCGTGCTTGGTTGGATCTGAAGGCGTCACAAAGCCTATGCCGCGTAATGCCTGTTCAAAATCCTTAGCATAATCTTTATGGCAAATTGCTACAAGACAAGTCTGATTCTTATCTGCGAGAACAACTTCAGTCTTAAAGTCAATCTCTGGGACAAGCTCTGCAAGCTTCGCATCAATTTCTTCTCCGGTAATTGGTTCGCCTATGCTACCAACGAATACAGTAGTGAACTGTGTTCCCTTAAAGGAAGAAGGAATGTCAAGTGTTGCCCAAGGCATTACTTGGTCGATGCTAGTTTGACAACGGATGATTTCCGTATTAGCGTCTTGTATTTCCTTATAAAGCGCGTTTATGCTGTAACACTTGCTGAGTATAGCATCTGCTTCCTGTGCTTTTTTGTAGAAGTCTGTAACAGATAGTTCAGGACGTGGTGCGAAAGAATCGAGCAAGCCACTGTCTTTTGGAACGTACTTGTTAAGAACTTCAAGTGCCTGTGATGAAGTTACCTGGAATTTCTCAAACTGAGAAACTGAAGAAGACATAGAGAGCTTATAGAAGTTCTTATTATCTTCCTCTTGGTAATCTAACACTTCAACACAGCCGCTCTGCTGAATCAAATCGACAATAGCTTTACTGTCGTTTAGCATAGCAAGGAGCTCAATGCGCTTCATGTTCAAAATCGCCATTCAAGATACACCTCCTTATTAAATTTGTCTCCATAACAAACTCTTATGGAATAATGTGCTTGATTACTGTTGCAATAGATTCGTCCATCTTCTCTTCACTTTTCTTGAGAAGAACGTCCTTCTTCTGTGCAGCCTGTGTCTTTGCGTCAGCGTAGATTTCGTCCGCTTTTTTCTGTGCCTTGGAAAGGATCTGTTCCTTTTCCTTAGCTGCAGCAACCTTACCGGCTTCAGCAGTAGCTTTAGCCTCTGCCTCTGCTGCTTTAATTATTTCAGCAGCTTTCGCTCTTGCAGCAGCTTCCTTATCGGCAGCTGTCTTCTCTGCGTCGAGGACCTGATTAATCATTTCTGAAGCCATTAGCAATATTTCCCCTTTCTCATAAAAGTTTTAATATGTTACTAATAAACCTATTAATAAAGAATAATAGTAACTTGTATTAACTCGAATATTATATCAATCGTTTAATGCAAATTCAACAAGTTCATTCATAAAAAACCGCCTATTCCTTGTTAACTTTTTGACATATCTTTTATTCACCATTTTTGAGGTCAAAATCCACCCATTTTTTGGTGCTTTTTTCGGTTGTTTTACTAAATAAGATATGATAATATTTTTAGTGTATATTATTAAAATTGAGTTTCTGTTTTGGGGGTAATGAAAAATGATAAACGAAGCTTCAGCTTTTGACTTGCCTGAGAGTTCCGAATATACCAAAATTCCTTATGGAAAACTTGGTATCATAGCACTTCCAGGTACTGAAGAATTCGCAGAAAAGATTGACAAGTACATTGTTAGATGGAGAAAAGAAAACACCGCTTTACAAGCATCCGCTTTAAAGATTGAAGGTTATGAAAAAGATTCTTATCTCATCAATGTAAATTGTCCTCGTTTTGGTTCAGGTGAAGGTAAGGCTGTTATCAACCAGACCGTTCGTGGTTACGATGTTTTCATCTTAGTAGACGTATTCAACTACGGCGTTAAGTTTAAGATGTACGGCCAGGAAGTTCCAATGAGTCCAGACGACCACTTCGCTAACTTAAAGAGAGTTATCTCTGCTATCGGTGGTAAAGCTCACAGAATCACAGTTGTTATGCCTATGCTCTATGAAGGCAGACAGCACAAGCGTTCATCACGTGAATCTCTCGACTGCGCTATGGCCCTTCAAGAGCTTGTAGCTATGGGTGTTGATTCACTCATCACATTTGACGCACACGACCCTCGTGTACAGAACTCAATCACTCTCAATGGCTTTGAGAACATCTCCCCTATTTACCAAATGATTAAAGCTCTTATTAAGAGCTCCCCTGATATCGACTTCAACCCTGAAAATATGATGGTTGTATCCCCTGATGAAGGCGGTATGGGACGTGCCATTCACTACGCAACAGTACTTGGCGTAGAACTCGGTATGTTCTACAAGCGTCGCGACTACACTAGAATCGTCGACGGCAGAAACCCAATCCTTGCTCATGAATTCCTCGGCACAAACGTTGAGGGTAAAGATATCATCATCGTTGATGATATGATCTCTTCAGGCGAGTCAATGCTTGAAGTTGCAGCAAAGCTTAAGGGCCTCGGTGCAAACCGCATCTACGTTTGCACATGCTTCGGTCTCTTCTGCAACGGCCTTGAAATATTTGACGAAGCCCAAAAGAACGGAATCATCGAAAAAGTTCTTACAACAAACCTTGTTTATAGAACTCCTGAACTTCGCGAACGTACATGGTACAAAGAAGTTGAAATGTCAAAGTATGTAGCACTCCTTATCGATACTATCAACCACGACATCTCAATCTCTTCACTCCTTGACCCATCAGAAAAGATTCATAACATCTTAGAGCGTCATGAGGCAGAGCTCTCAAAGAAAACTGGCGCGCAGATGAACTTCAACATCTAAATAAATAAAGAAAAACCGCTTATCGTAATGATAAGCGGTTTTATTTTGCCATTATTTAATCATCTCTAAAAACTGTGCTTCATCTATAACAGGTATTCCAAGTTCCTGCGCCTTAGTAAGCTTAGAGCCTGCCTCCTCACCTGCTAAAACATAAGCGGTTTTCTTAGAGACAGAACCGGACACTTTGCCACCATATTTTTCTACAATGGCACCTGCCTCCTGCCTAGTGTAAGTAGGCAAGGTTCCCGTAAGTACGAAGGTTTGACCAGAAAATCTATCATCGATTTTCTCTTTCATAGAATTCATATTCAGACCGTAATCTTTAAGTCGATTGATCAAATCAACAGTCTCTGGTTTAGTGAAGAATTCGATGACACTTTCAGCCATAATTTGACCGAATCCCTCAATTCCTAAGACATCAATTACTGATGCGCCGAGGATAGAATCCATATTACCAAAATGCTCAGAAAGAAGTTTTGCAGCCTTCTCACCTACGTGGCGAATGCCAAAGGCAGAGATAAGTTTTGAAAGATCATTTGACTTAGATTTTTCTATAGCATCTATGAGATTTTCAGCTGATTTTTCTCCCATGCGGTCGAGGCCAGCAATATCTATAGCGCGGAGGCCGTAGATGTCTGCTGGGTTATGAATTAAGTCCTCATTTATAAGGAGTTCTACGACGCTTTGGCCGAGACCGTCGATGTCCATCGCCGGTTTTGAGCAGAAGTGTATAAGGACGCGAAGAAGCTGTGCTGGGCACTCAGGATTCGTGCAGCGAACCGCTGCTTCGCCGTTTTCACGGTACACTTCTGCGCCACA
>DCGF01000014.1 GCA_002314555.1 Ruminococcaceae bacterium UBA1785
TGTCCCACTTAGTTACGATTGTAGCGAATCCGAATGATCCTACTGCTGCAGCAACGAGCATTGCAATCAGGAATACAGGATCGCACTCTACGGAAGCAGTGAAGATGAATGCCTCGAAGATAACTGGGAATGTATCTCCAACATTCAGTGTTCCTGGGATGTTAACATCGTCGATGTCTCCGAATGCCTTGTAAAGGAATGTTGATGGAGCGAATGATCCGCAACCAAGAGTATCCAGGAAGTTACAAAGAATTCCTACGAAGAAAGCCTTTCCCCACTTAGCTCCGGAAGTTGCCTTCCACTCTGCCTTCTTTTCTGGGTCCTTAAAGATCTTTCCAAACATGCCAGCGCCAACGCCGATAAAGCAAGCGTCGTTACCCTTCTTAAGCTCGTCAGCCTTATCCCATACGAAGTTAACTGAATCTGGACCACCGTTATAAACAACTGCGTCGAAACCACGGTTGATACGGATGTAAACTGGACCAGGAATGTCATATGATGCCATAACAAGCTTATAAGCTTCAGCACCATCAGCTGGGCACATTACTGTCATGTTAGGAAGTGAACGTGCAGCAGCGATATCGATAATAGCGTGGTGAGTTGAACCAGCCTGACCGAAAGATGTACCTGCATGAGATGCAAGGATTTTAACAGGAACGTTCTGATAGCAGATATCTGTGTGAATCTGATCAAGAGAACGAGCAGCTGCGAAGATAGAGAATGTAGAAGCGTAAGGAATGAATCCACACTTTGCCATACCAGCAGCGATACCGAACATGTTCTGCTCAGCGATACCAACGTTGATAAGTCTCTCTGGGAATGCCTTTGTGAAAGGAGCAATCTTTGTTGACTTAGCAAGGTCAGCTGTGAGAGCAATAACATCTGAATGAAGTTCACCTAAATCGTGAAGAGCTTTACCATAATATTCTGCAGTAGTGAGCTGTTCAGACTCAATAGCAGTGTAAGACATACCACCCATTATTATTTGCCCTCCTTTTCTGCGCGTTCGCAACGCTCTTTATAGTAAGCATCAAGTGATGCATGAGCCTCTGCAAGCTTAGCGTCATCGAGAGAACCATAGTGCCAGAGGTAATTGTCCTTCATGAAGTCAATACCTTCGCCCTTGAATGTGTCGAGAACGATAGCTGTTGGCTTGTCGCCATTCTTAGAATTAGCGATAGCTGCTTCGATAGCTGCATTAAGCTCTGAGAAGTTGTGACCGTCGATGCGATATGTGTTGAAGTTGAAAGCTCTGAACTTAGCGTCAAGAGGTTCAATGTTCATCTCGTCAGCAACACGACCGTCGATCATGCACTTGTTGTTATCTACCATAACAACGAGGTTTGAAAGTTTGAACTGAGCAGCACTCATGATGCCTTCCCAGTTTGAACCTTCGTTCATCTCACCGTCACCGCAGAGAACGTAAGTCATGTAGTCTTTACCCTGGAGTTTAGCTGCGAGAGCAGCACCAACGCCGAGAGAAATACCGTGGCCAAGGGAACCTGTTGAGTAGTCAACGCCCTTTACCTTATTTGAGTCAAGGTGCATACCGATCTTTGCACCTGTAAGGTTGAAGATTTTGAGTTCATCGATAGGCATGAATCCGTAGTCAACGAGTACTGGAGCATAACCTACTGCTGCGTGACCCTTAGAGAGTACGAAGCGATCTCTGTCTTCCATTTTAGGATTGTTAGGATTAACTTTCATGAATCTATGATAAAGAATAGTCATGACGTCCATAGCAGACATAGCGCCACCTAAGTGTCCTGATCCACCCCAAATAGAAGTCTGAAGTGTCAAACGACGAAGTTCGTCAGCCTTCTTTTCGAGGCGAAGCCATTCGGCTTTATCAAAAGTACCAAAATTTGCAGGCATTTTTGATTTCCCCTTTCGAATATATTTATAAAAATAATTTTATAACCGAAATATTATAACCTTATCTTATTTGATGAGGCCCATTTCTGGATGACGCTCAGCAACAACTGAGAATGCATCGTTAGCTACGTCGATTGTGTAGTCGATGTCCTCATATGTAAGAGCGGCATTGATGAAGTGGTTGTGGTGAGATGCGAAGAAGATACCACGGCTTACGCATTCAGCAATCCACTCCTGGTGGAGATAAAGGTTATCATCGTTAGTAACACGGAAGTAGAAGAGAGCAGGCTCACCAGAAACCTTAAGGTTGATGTTATGCTCTTTACCTGCTGCTACGAGTCCGTCGAGGAGCTTTGTGCCCTTCTCACGGAACATCTTAGGTGTATCGAGTGCCTTCATCTTATTGATACATGCGATACAAGCTGCAAATGGTTCAGCTGAAAGCCAGTAAGAACCTGTATAAACAACTGAAGAAGCAGTTGCTCTCATGTGTTCCTGTCCACAGCAGCATGACATGTTGTAACCGTTAGCAAGTGCTTTACAGAAGCAGATAAGGTCTGCCTTGAAGCCATAGTAGTGGTCAGAACCAGCGAGGTCAAGACGGAAGCCTACACGTACGTCATCGATGATGAGAAGCATACCGTGATCGTCGCAGAACTTACGAACTGCAGCCCACTGTTCCTTAGTAGCGCAAACGTTATCATAGAAGTTACCGTGGTCATATGGCTGAGCGATGATAGCAGCTACGTTGCCATGGTTCTCATCGTATACTCTCTGAAGAGCTTCCATATCAAACCAAGGAATGATGATGTTGTTCTTAACGTCGTCTGGAAGAATACCAGGATAGTCAGCCTTCTGAGCCCACTGGAAGTCACCATGATAGTAACCCTTGAAGAATACGATCTTATCTTTACCAGTATGAGCACGAGCGCACATTACTGAGAATGTTGTAGCGTCAGAACCGTTCTTCATGAAGAAAGCCCAGTCAGCACAGTTTACTGTGTCCTTAAGGAGCTCTGCACATTCAACCATCTTATATGATACAGATGTAGTACAGTTACCCTTCTTAAGCTGTTCAATAGCTGCTGCGTCAACGTCGTCGTCGCAATAACCAAGAACGTTAGGACCGTATGCGCACATATAGTCAATGAACCTATTTCCGTCTACGTCCCAGAAATATGTGCCTTTAGCGTGGTCACACATAAGAGGCCACTTTGTGATTGGAAGGAAAAGTCCTTCTGATGGACCAAGGTGTCCATATACGCCTGATGGAACAGCTGCGAGTGCTCTATCAAACCATTTTTTAGATTCAACATGTGAATACTCTGGATATTTACTCATTATCTGTCCCCTCCTTATGCAAGATATACAGCAACTCTGTCAAGGATACGGTTGATGTTATCAATCATGTTGATCATACCAGCCATATAGATGTTACCTGCGCAGAGTTCGCCCATTGTAGAAGCCGTACCGTTAAAGAGTCCGTTAGCGAGCTCGATAGTTTTGAATTCCATCTTTGCTCTAGGATCCTTAGCCTTATCCTTTACGAGTGAAAGGTAGTGGTTTCTAGAAACGATTGTGATGTAAACTTTGTCAGTGATACCCATTGAGATTTCACCGTCAAGAATGTATGAAGCGGAAAGTCTAGAAATAACATCGTGATTTCCGAGTGCACAGATAGCACCACCAATTACATACATTGTGAGAATTGTAGAGGTCTCAAAGAACTGAGGATCTCTCATGTCCTTATCGTTTGGCTGTAAGTATCTCTGCATGATACCTGTGAGCTTAGTGAAAGGACCAAGTAAGAATGTAAGTACCTGTACAGGGTTCTTTGTTGGGATACCTGGTACAGAGTTGTCAATAAGGTTGTTGAATGCTTCTGGAGATGTGAATGACATCTTGCATGTGCAATTGCTAACACCCTCTATGAACTTACAACCATCTTTTGTGAAGCTGAGTGTGAATGAAGGACCATTCTTTACAGCGAAACCAAATGCAACTGGTGATTTAAGACCAGCACAAATTTCTTTAGCTTCATCAACGAGGTCACATACGTTCTCAAGACAAGCGAGAACGCCATATGCGTTTACGTACGCCATTGCTTTAGCATCTTTCAATTTACTCTCCTCCTTTTACAAAGTGTATTTTGCGCGAAAGATGTACATAAGTATTTTAACATTAGTTATATATATAATTCAACCAATTTATTTTTATTTTACAATACATTTTTATTGAAAATGTGTGGAATTTATTGAACGAAAATGTTATAATTCATTTTGGTTTGTAATAAAAATTTATATAAAAAAACGGAGGGAAATACAATGATTATTGGTATTCCAAAGGAAATCATGCACGAAGAAGATCGTGTAGCAGCTACTCCAGAAACAGTTGCAGAGTACGTTAAACTCGGTGCAACAGTTTTAGTTGAGAAGAACGCAGGTGCTGGTGCTTTCTATCCAGACGCTGACTACGTTGCAGCTGGCGCACAGATCATCGACGACGTAGAGGATCTCTACAACAAAGCAGGCGTTATCCTTAAGGTTAAAGAGCCTCTCTTTAACGACGCTAAGGGTAAGCACGAAATCGACATGATGCATGAGGGTCAGTACCTCATCACATTCATCCACCCTGCATCACCAGTTAACTGGGACATGGTTAAGAACATGGCAGCTAAGGGTGTTATCTCAATTACTCTTGATGGTATCCCACGTATTTCACGTGCTCAGTCTATGGATGCTCTTTCATCAATGTCAACATGCGCTGGTTATAAGGGCATGATCATGGCAGCTGATAGACTTCCTTGGTTCATTCCTAACATCATGTGTGCTGCTGGTCAGATTAAGCCAGCTAAGGCACTCGTTCTTGGTGTTGGTGTAGCTGGTATGAGAGCTCTCACAACAGCTAAGTCACTCGGTGCTCAGACATACGGTGCTGACATCCGTCCTATGGGTCAGGAGAGCGTTGGCGCTTGTGGCGCTAAGCTTGTTGACGTAGAAGTTCCTGCAGAACTCGCTGTAGGTCCTGGCGGATATGCTCTTCGTCTTCCTGATGACGTTCTTAAGCATGAGCAGGAAATCCTTGCTAGTGTTATTCCTGACATGGATATCGTATTCTGTTCAGCTCTTATTCCTGGTAAACTTGCTCCTATCCTCATCACAGAGGAAATGGTTAAGTCAATGAAGCCAGGTTCAGTTATCGTTGATATCGCTATTGACCAGGGTGGTAACTGCGAAATCACACCTAAGGGATCAATCGAGCAGAAGCACGGCGTTACAATCATCGGTACTAAGAACATTCCTGGTATCCTTCCAACATCTTCAACATGGATGTTCGCTAACAACATGCTTGAACTCGTTAAGTTCCTTTCAAAGGACGGCGAAATCGCTCTTGATATGGATGACGAAATCATTAAGTCAGCTCTTACAACTATTAACGGCGAAATCGTTCACGCTGGTGCAAAAGAGGCAATGGGCCTTTAATCTATAATCGCATCAAAGATATTTGGCGCGGCTTCACTTATCTGGGGCCGCGCTCTTTTTTAGAATTAAATAAGGAGAATGATTTTTTATGAATCCAATTATTCTCGTAGTCGTTTTCATAGTTTCTATGGTTGTCGGCTATAAATTAATTGATAACGTACCAAGTCTCCTACACACACCTTTGATGTCAGGCATGAATGCCCTCTCTGGTGTAACAGTACTTGGTGCTATTTCTTCTACAGTTATCGCTTGCAGAGCAGGTGATCCTGTTGTCGGTTACATCTTCGGCGCTATCGCTATCATCCTCGCTATGATTAACGTAGTTGGTGGTTTCGGCGTAACAGGCCGTATGCTTAAGATGTTTAAGAAGAAAGACAAAGGAGGTAATAAATAATGCCAGTTGTTACCTCACTTATTCCTGATGTAGCTTATTACATCCTTTCAGGTATCCTCGTTTTAGGCGTACTTCTCGGTATCTACCTTATGAGTAAGGTTGAGAAGGCTTATAACGGTAATACTATTTCTGCAGTATGTATGGCACTCGCTATCATACTCACAATGCTTCAGTACAACGTTTTTGGTTCTGACGTTAAAGTAGCACTCGTCGTAATCATCGTAGCTATGCTTATCGGTAGTGCTATCGGTGCTTGGATTGCAAAGAAAGTAAAGATGATCCAGATGCCTCAGACCGTTGCTCTTCTTAACGGCTTCGGCGGCGGCGCTTCTGCTTTCGTTGCTGCACTCACTCTTCTCACAGCAGAAGGCGCTGGTGCTTTTGAGCTCCTCACAGGTATGCTCGCTTTAGTAGTTGGTATCGTAACTCTCGTTGGTTCACTTGTTGCTGCTGCTAAACTCCAGGGCATGATGAAGTCAAAGCCAGTTGTACTTCCAGGTCATAGCCCACTTACTATGATCTCACTCTTTGGTTCACTTGCTCTCTGCGTAGTAGTAATCTTCGTTCCAGCAATTGTTCCACTTGTAATCGTAGGACTTATCCTTTCATGTGCATTCGGTCTCCTCTTCTCTATCAGAGTTGGTGGCGCCGATATGCCTATCACTATTTCACTCCTCAACTCCTTCTCAGGTGTTGCAGGCTCTATCGCAGGTCTTGCAATCGGCGACGTACTTCTCGTAGCCGTAGGCGGTATCGTTGGTGCTTCAGGTCTTATCCTCACACAGATTATGTGTAGAGCTATGAACAGAAGCCTCCTCGACATCCTCCTTGGTAAGACAAGTGCTGGTGCTGCTAAGAAAGCTGAGGCTCCAAAGGCTGTTGAAGAGAAGAAGGAAGAGCCAAAGGCAGAAGCTGCACCAGCAGCATCAAAGCCATCTGTTGGTTCTATCCTTAAGGATGCTAAAGACGTAATCATTATTCCTGGTTACGGTATGGCACTTGCACAGGCTCAGGCAAACGTAAAGCAGCTTGCTGACAGACTTACAGCAAACGGCGCAAACGTACGTTATGCCATCCACCCTGTTGCAGGCCGTATGCCTGGTCACATGAACGTTCTCCTCGCAGAGGTAGACGTTGACTATGACCAGCTCTTCGAGATGAAGGCTATTGATGATGACTTTAAGAACGCTGACCTCGCTATCATCGTTGGTGCGAACGACGTTACTAACCCAGCTGCTAAGGAAGCAGAAGGCACACCTATCTACGGCATGCCTGTTCTCTCAGTTGCTGATACAAAGAACATCATCATCTGTAACTTCGACTTAAAGCCTGGTTACGCTGGCGTAGAGAACCCTCTCTACACACGTGAAGAAGGCGTTGAAATCTTCCTCGGCGATGCTAAGGAATCAGTTTCAAAGCTTATCGTTGCTATGGATAGTGACGACGCAGCTCCTGCTGCTGACGAAACAGCAGTTGAAGGCAAATCTTCAGTTGGTGCAACACTTAAGAACGCTAAGAACGTAATTATCGTTCCAGGTTACGGTATGGCACTTGCACAGGCTCAGGCTAACGTAAAGCAGCTTGCTGATAAACTTACAGCAAACGGCGCAAACGTACGTTATGCTATCCACCCTGTAGCAGGTCGTATGCCTGGCCACATGAACGTACTCCTCGCTGAAGTTGACGTAGATTACGACCAGCTCTTCGAGATGAAAGCTATCGATGACGACTTTAAGAACACTGATCTTACAATCGTTGTTGGTGCTAACGACGTAACAAACCCAGCAGCAAAAGAGGCTGAGGGCACACCTATCTACGGCATGCCAGTTCTCTCAGTTGCTGATTCTAAGAATATCATTATCTGTAACTTCGACTTAAAGCCAGGTTATGCAGGTGTTGAGAACCCACTCTACACAAGTGACAAAGCTGAGATCTTCCTTGGTGACGCTAAGGAATCAATCATGAAGCTTATCGCTGCTATGGATAGTTCTGATGAAGCTCCAGCAGTTGACGCTGCTCCTGCTGCAAAAGCTGGTATGGATCTCGCCGCTGTTCTTAAGAACGCTAAGAACGTAATCGTAGTTCCAGGTTATGGTATGGCACTTGCTCAGGCACAGGCTAACGTAAAGCAGCTTGCTGATAAACTCGCAGCTAACGGCGCAAACGTACGTTACGCTATCCACCCTGTAGCAGGTCGTATGCCTGGTCATATGAACGTACTCCTTGCAGAAGTAGACGTTGACTATGATCAGCTTTACGAGATGAAGGCTATCGACGACGACTTTAAGAATGCTGACCTCTGTATCGTTGTTGGTGCAAATGACGTAACAAACCCTGCAGCAAAAGAGGCTGAGGGCACACCTATCTACGGTATGCCAGTTCTCTCTGTTGCTGATGCAGCAAACATCATCATTTGCAACTTTGATACAAAGCCAGGCTATGCCGGCGTTGAGAACCCACTCTACACAAGCGACAAAGCAGAACTTCTCCTTGGCGATGCTAAAGAGAGCATTATGAAGCTTATCGCACTCTTCTAAGAGAAATAATAAAAGCCAGTGTGGAAACACACTGGCTTTTTTTGTTTAATTTTGTTTTAGTTTTGCTATTACTGATGCCAAACATCGAGGTCTGTAGGAGTATTGTCGTTCTCCTCTTCGAGCATTCCAAGGTTTGAAAGAAGCTCTTTTGCAGAGTTATAACCCATCTTCTTCTGACGGTTATTAATAGCTGCAACTTCGATGATGATAGCTATATTTCGACCAGGAGAAACTGGAACTGTGCAGAGTGGAACCTTAACGCCGAGGATATCAATTTCTTCGTCGTCGATACCCATTCTCTCATAGGCCTTAGTCTCATCCCAAGCTTCCAAATCGACTACAAGGTCGATTCTAGAGGTGTTCTTTACTGACTTCATACCGAAGAGTCTGCGGGCATCGATAATGCCGACGCCGCGGAGCTCAATAAAGTGTCGAATATTATCAGGAGCTGAACCTACGAGTGTCTTCTTCGACACTTTACGGATCTCAACTGAGTCGTCGGCAACAAGTCGATGACCGCGGTTGATAAGTTCAACTACGTTCTCTGATTTACCCACACCACTGTCACCAGTGATGAGTACACCTTCACCGAAAACTTCTACCAAAACGCCGTGGCGAGACTCACGTTCAGCGAGCTCAACGTTGAGGTAAGAAACGAGTGAAGAAATAGCAAATGAAGACTCATCCTCACTCTTTAAAAGTGGGATGCTGTACTTCTCTGCATATGGCATAAATATGCTGATAAACTCAGGAGTGATGCGGACTGAAAATACTATAGCGAGTGGCTTTGCTGACATCAGTCTATTAATACAGTCGTGCATCAAGTCGTTCCTTGGAAGGTTCTGGAGGTAGAGCATCTCAGAGTTTCCAATGAACTGGATACGCTCAGGAGAAAAGTTGATGTCGTTTCGAGCGAGCATAAGTGCAGGACGAGAAACTTCTATACAAGTTACCATTATCTCCTCTGGAGGAGTTGGCATGTAAAGTATAGAGTAACCCTCAGCATCAATAACTTTACTAAGTGTAACTGAATATTTCATTATTTAACCTCTAATGCTGCTTTATAAGCAGTGTGAATAGCATTTGCAACGCGGCCTGTCTGTGCTGCGTCACCGATAGATGTTGTAGGAGCGATAGTCTTAATCTCATCTGAGAGACCGTTTGCCTTAACACCGAGAGCAAGTACGATGTTGTCGCATGAAATAGCCTTGCGACGGCCAGAAACTTTAGCGTCCTCGATTATAGCTGCGTTCTCTTTCATCTCTACGAGTTTGTAGCCAGTGATGAACTCTGTGCCCTTTGCCTTAAGCTTTGGAAGGATGTCATCAAGGTGCTGCTGCCATGTGCCAGGAGCGATTTCCTCTGCCATCTCAACAACTGTTACCTTATTACCAGCTTCAGCTATAAATTCAGCTGTCTCAAGACCTGACATACCAGAACCAACAACTACTACGTTCTTACCGGAGAGTTTAACTTCACCCTTAAGAATCTCTGTTACTGTGCAAACATTAGGAAGATCATAACCTGTGATTTTTGGCTTAACTGCTGCGCCGCCTGTAGCGTCGATGATAGCAACAGGAGCGAGTGCCTTAACTGCTTCTACTGATGCAGGAGCACCGAGTTTAAACTCAACGCCAGCTTTCTGACAAGCAACCATAAGGTCCTCTGTAGCCCAACGGAGTTTCTCCTTCTTTGGAGGTCTAGCTGCGAGTTCGAACTGACCACCTAAGTACTCTTCCTTCTCAAAGAGAGTTACTTTGAAGCCACGAAGAGCGAGTGTCTTAGCTGCCATAAGGCCTGCAGGACCACCGCCGATAACTGCAACTGGTCTGTCGTTTCCAACTTTTTCAAGTTCGAGTGAATATTTAGTCTCGTTACAAGCACGAGGGTTTAATGCGCACTGAAGAGATTTGTTCTTCATAGCGCCGTCCATCATAGATTCGATACAGTAGAGGCAGCAGATGCAGCGCTGGATGTCCTCTGGATGTCCAGCTTCAGCTTTTGATGCCCAGTATGGGTCTGCGATGAGCGGACGGCCAAGACCGATCATATCCTGTGTACCTTCTGCGAGCTGTGCTTCAGCCTGCTCAGGTGTACGGATGAGGTTAGCTGCGATTACAGGGATAGAAACTGCCTTCTTAACAGCAGCGGCGTTACCCTTTCTCCAGCCGAGCTCATATGTAGTAGGCTCGAGCCAGGAGTTCATAGTGTCGTATGTACCTGAAGAGATGTCGATAGCAGCGATGCCGTATGACTCGAGTTCTTTAGCTATCTGTACGCCCTCGTCAAGTACGAGACCCATGTCGTAGCCGTACATACGGTAGTACTCATCAACTGTGAGTCTAACGATGATAGGATAATCAGGGCCGCACTTTACGCGGATTTTATCGATGATATTCTTAATGATACGGCAACGGTTCTGAATTGATCCACCGTATTCATCTGTACGCTGATTTGTATAAGGAGATAAGAACTGCTGAAGAAGGTAACCGTGAGATGCGTGAAGGATAACACCGTCGATGCCACCATCTTTACAGCGGCGAGCACCCTCTGCAAATTCATCCTCAATCTTACCGATTTCCCACTTTGTAAGAGCACGTGTCTTCTGTGTTTTTACAGGAGAAGAACCGATACCTGTAGGGATGTTAGATGCTGATACTACTGGGAAGTAGAAGTTATGCATCAAAGGGTTCTCAAAGTAATCAAAGTACTTTGTCATTGTAAAGAAAGCTTTCCACCAAGCTGGACCTATAGGTGTGCCAGCGAGTACGTCACAGAGTTTCCAAGCTGTAACTACGAGCTGATATGTCTGACGACCTGTGTGGTGAAGCTGTACGAATACTTTTGAGTCATATTTATGACACTCATCAGAGAGCTTCTTTAGACCTTCTATGCAGTGGTCATGTGTAACTGAGAGCTGGAGTGGGCTTGTAGCACCTGTCCAGTCAGAGATACGTGTAACCTCAGTCTGAATAAGGCCTGTGCCGCCCTTTGCACGCTCACCGTAGTAAGCGATAAGCTTCTCACCTGCATCACCGTTAAGCTCCGCTACACCTACGAGCATTGGCTCTAAAGCGATACGGTTTTTAATTTCCAAATTACCAATTTTAATTGGAGTAAAGAGGTTTGGATAATTACTCATACTTTACAACTCCTTATAATTTAAGCAAATAATAACATTTCAATTATATACAAAAAAAAGGCAAGTAACAAGTACTTGCCTTTTAATTGTTTTATTTACTTTAAAGCAGGTCGAAAGAGTGTGGGAGAATCTCTTCAAATGTGTATGAAGCGATGTTATCCTCCCCATCCTTAAAGTAGAATTTAAAGGTCTGATCAGTAAACTCGGAAAGCGCCTGTCTACAGGTTCCACAAGGGAAACAGAAGTCCTCTATCTTACCCTTCTTTCCACCGACGATAGCGATAGAAATAAACTCCATATATCCTTCGGATACTGCTTTAAAGAGCGCCGTACGCTCTGCACAGTTTGAGACACCGAAGGCACTGTTTTCTATGTTACAACCGGTGAAGACTGTACCATCCTTGCAGAGCAGCGCAGCACCGACTTTAAAGTCGGAGTACGGCGCGTATGCACCCTGCATGGCATCCTCTGCTTTTTTAAGTAATTCTTCTGGTGTAATCATTTTCTAAACCTCGCATATTCGTGTGGTGTGAATGTTACTTCAGAAAGGAAGCTCTCTCCTGCTATATCTGTGGCAAAGCCGAAGAAATCTTCGATAGTTTTTCCTATATCTGCGTAACTTTTACGAGTTCCAAGGTCAGCTGCTGGACCGCCACGTGTATACCAAATAAGAGGTATATATTCACGTGTGTGGTCTGTGTGAGCGGTGAAACTTGGGTCACAGCCGTGGTCTGCAGTGATGATTAAAACGTCATCTTCTTTTAGTTTTGGAAGGAAGTTTTTAAGCCAAGCATCGAAGTCTGCTGTAGCTTCTGCATATCCGTCTATGTTACGTCTGTGACCGTAGACCATGTCGAAGTCGACAAGGTTTGCAAAGCAGAGGCCGTCGAAGTCTTTTTCAACTATTTCGTCGAGCACTTCCATACCGTTTTTGTTTCCGGTAGTTGGGTGGCTCTCTGTGACGCCTGAGCCCGCGAAAATGTCGTTTATCTTACCAATAGAGATTACGTCTTTACCGTAGTACTTAAGGACGTTAAGGAGTGTTCCCGGAGGCTCGAGCGCGTAGTCGTGACGACGAGGGGTTCGCGTATAGTTGCCACTCGTTCCTAAAAACGGTCTAGCAATAACACGACCAACGGCGTGCTCGCCCGTGAGCATATCCCTAGCTATCTGACAGTACTTATAAAGTTCCTCTATTGGAACAATATCCTCATGAGCTGCAATTTGAAAAACCGAGTCAGCTGATGTGTAGACGATAAGTTTTCCAGTTTTCACGTGCTCATCACCGTAGTCATCGAGTACCTGTGTGCCGGAATATGGCTTGTTTACAAGCCATCCCCTACCAGTAAGCTTTTCGAACTCATCCATAACTTCCTTTGGGAAGCCGTCTGGATAAGTAGGCATAGCTTTTTCACTGATAGCGCCACAGATTTCCCAGTGACCGGTTACAGTGTCCTTACCTCTAGATGCTTCAGCACAGCGTCCGAAGGATGCGAGTGGTGAAGAATATGAAGGAAGATAAGTGACACCTTCGATATTAAAGAAACCGAGTTTTTCTAATGTCTCTGCTTTAAACTTTTTTGAACCTGAAACAGCTCTCAGAGTGTTTGAACCTACGTCGCCAAAGTCTTTAGCGTCTGGAAGTTCACCTACTCCGTAACTGTCGAGGACTATCATAAAAACTCTTTTTGACATTTAAAGTTACCTCTTATTCCATAGCTACTGCGGTCTCAAGTGCTATCTTCATCATGCCTGTGAATGTGTTCTGACGTGCTTCTGCATCAAGTGAGTCACCTGTTGTTACAAGGTCTGAAATTGTGCAGATACAGAGTGCATTCTTCTTAGCTTTGATAGCTTCGCAGTAAAGTGCAACTGATTCCATCTCAACAGCGAGAAGTGGAAGGTCAGTCTTTAAAGGATCATCTCTATAAAATACATCTGATGAATAAATCATTCCGTTAACCATAGGAGAACCGAGGTCCTCTGCTACTTTGTTTGCAACACTGAGGAGTTTCTCTGATGCGTGTGGAATGAAGCCCGGCTCGAAGCCCTCGAGTTCACAGAAATTGGAGTCTGTGAAAGATGTCTCGCCGGCAACGATATCACGGAGTTTAATGCCCTCTGCCATACCGCCTGCAGAACCTACTCTTATGATGTTTTCAACACCGTAGAAGTTATAGAGTTCGTGGCTGTAAATAGCGATTGACGGCATACCCATACCGGATGCCATAACAGATACCTTAACGCCCTTATATGTTCCTGTGTAGCCCTGTACACCACGTACATTGTTTACAAGGACTGGGTCAGTTAAGAAGTTCTCTGCTATAAATTTTGAGCGGAGAGGATCACCTGGCATAAG
>DCGF01000049.1:0-1202 GCA_002314555.1 Ruminococcaceae bacterium UBA1785
AGGGCGCTGGTGCTCGTCCAGAAATCGGTCAGCGTGCTGCTGAGGAGAGTAAAGAAACTATCACTGATGCTCTTAAGGGCACAGATATGATTTTCATCACTGCCGGTATGGGCGGCGGAACAGGAACAGGTGCTGCTCCAGTTATCGCGGCTACAGCTAAAGAGATGGGAATTCTTACAGTTGGTATCGTAACAAAGCCATTTAGCTTCGAAGGTAAGCACCGTATGGAGCAGGCTGAAGCTGGTATCAAAGAACTTGCTAAGAGCGTAGACAGCCTTATCGTTATCCCTAACGAAAGACTTAAGCTTCTCTCAGGTGAGAAGATCACTCTTGCTAACGCATTCGACGCTGCAGATGACATCCTTCGTCAGGGCGTTAAATCTATCTCAGAACTCGTTGCTAACGCAGGTTACATCAACCTCGACTTCGCAGATGTAAGTTCTATCATGCGTGACGCTGGTCAGGCTCACATGGGCGTTGGCCGTGCATCAGGTAAGGATAAGGCAGAAGCAGCAGCTAACTCAGCTATCACTTCTCCACTTCTTGAAACTACTATTGATGGCGCTCATGGCGTTATCATCTCTATCACAGCTTCTCCAGACGTTGGTCTTGATGAGATCACTCAGGCTTCAGAGATTATCTCTGGCGCAGCTCATCCAGATGCAAACATCATTTGGGGTGTTAGCTTCGATACATCTCTTCAGGATGAAATCATCGTTACAGTTGTTGCTACTGGTTTTGGCGCAGAAGGTTTCCGTCGCGCTAGACTTCAGGACTCAGTAATTGATGACGTAGCTGAGAAGGAAGAAATCTCAAACATTATGGCATCTGATGATGACATTATGGGCTTCGGCGACGATGATGATAAGCCATCATCAGGCGGATTTGGTATGGACGACGGCTATTTTGATGCCCTCGATGATATCTTCTCAAGCAGAGGCTAAAAATAAATTATTGATTTTTATCTAGCACTGTGATAAAATGCACTAGTGTTTTAGAAAGATATTGAACTCGAGGTGAAAGAAAATGAAAGAGGGAATCCACCCAAATTACGCACCTACTACAGTTAAGTGTGCATGCGGTGCTACTATCGAGACTGCTTCTACTAAAGAAGGTCTTAAAGTAGATATTTGCTCAAACTGTCACCCATTTTTCACAGGTAAGCAGAAGCTTGTAGATACAGGCGGACGTGTAGACAGATT
>DCGF01000049.1:1326-1446 GCA_002314555.1 Ruminococcaceae bacterium UBA1785
ATCGTAGATAGAAGCTCTGAAATCTTGATAGGTTTTGCAATATGCGCATCCATACCGAAATCCAGTGACTTCTGCTTGTCCTGATCAAAGGCATTTGCAGAGACTGCAATAATAGGGATG
>DCGF01000049.1:1452-2699 GCA_002314555.1 Ruminococcaceae bacterium UBA1785
TTATCTGGATAGAGCTTTCTAATCTCTCCAGTGGCCTCGTAGCCGTCCATAATAGGCATTTGGATGTCCATAAGGATTACATTGAAGTGATCAATTCCATACTGCTCTATTTTATCTAGGGCGTCTTTACCGTTTTCGGCTGTTATGACATCAGCTTCAGATTCACAGAGAATATCGAGTGCGATTTCTCTATTTAGTTCGTTATCCTCAACAAGGAGGATATTTTTACCTTTAAGTGTGAGATTCTCAACGTCAGGAGTGTTTACTTCGGTATCTTGGCTTTCACCTTCTTGGAGCTTACACTCGATTTCTACTGACATTGTCGTGCCTTTTCCAAGTTCGCTGTCGCAGGTGATTTTACCACCGAGTAGATCTACAAAGGATTTTACAAGTGAGAGGCCAAGTCCTGTTCCAACTACACCTGAGGTTGTAGTGTTTTCTTCACGTGTGAACGGCTCAAACATCTTCTTTTGGAACTCTTTGCTGATACCTATGCCTGTATCAGTTACAGTATAAAGGAATCTAGCATAGCCATCTTTCACTGCAGGAATCTCTTTTGCAGTAACTGTAACAGAGCCACCCTCAGGGGTGTATTTGATAGCATTTGAGATGATATTAATAAAGATTCTATCAAGATGAGTGACATCGGCATTTACATACTTATGTTCCATCTCGTCGACTGTAAAGCTAAGTTTAATATTTTTATTTTTTGCAAGGCCCTTCAGTACGACCTTAGACTCATTAAAGCAGTTCTCCATGTTTACTCTAACATAGGTTGCTTTAATTTTTCCGGTATCAAGTCTACTAGTATCAAGTATGTCGTTAATAACAGAGAGAAGTGCGTGACCTGAGACCTGTGCTTTATTTAGGTGCTTTAGAGCTTTTTCTTTGTCATCAATATCACGTACAGCCATGTTGTTAAAGCCTAGGATGGCATTCATTGGGGTACGGATGTCGTGCGACATGTTGAAGAGGAACTCGGTCTTTGCTTTACTGAGTTTTTCTGCTTTTTCATTGGCCTCTAATAGCTCTTTATTATTCTTTGCGAGCTCTATATTCATCTTCTCTGTCTTGGCATTAAAACCAATCTGGAATGCCGCAAAGGTTATGATTAAAGCTGTGAGAAGAACAAAGATAATGGTGAGTCCAAGGTTATCTTCAACAAAGTCCCAAACAGTTGTCTTTTTATTTTCAAGTGTTTTTGCAGTAATTATAGCACTGGCATCTTCATCTGAAATTTCATTTGC
>DCGF01000049.1:2733-2857 GCA_002314555.1 Ruminococcaceae bacterium UBA1785
TTATCGAGAATCGAGTAAACAGTGCTATTTTCCTTTAAAGTGGCAAAACATATGTTAAATGATTTACTAGTTGGAAGAGCAGATAATTGGTACTTACTAAGCAAATCTTCAAAAGAACTTAGAC
>DCGF01000049.1:2874-6630 GCA_002314555.1 Ruminococcaceae bacterium UBA1785
GAAGTTGCTTATGAGCAAGCAATCAGCTTTGTTATTTTTAATTCCTATAAGACAATCTTCTGTGGAATCAAAGTATACTATTTCCCAATTTGGATAAAATGTATTTATAGTTTCTTCGTAGTCATTATTTCCTTTATTTACGGCTACTTTTAGTTTTGTATTAAGGTCGATGTCTCTATTAATATTTCTAGTGATGACATACATATTAGATGATACGATTTCATCTGTAATAGATAATCCTTGGGCTTCAGTATCGTATGCTGTCTGCGTAATAGGGAAGATGGAGTCGATTTCCCCGCTTCTTAGAGCATCCATAGCAGCTGTAATAGACTCAAATGGAATAAGTTCAAAGGTTAAGTTTTTATATGCAGATTGTTCTTTAATATTNNAATATTATCAATATAATCTTTTAAGAAACCAGTAGGATTGCCGTCTTTATCAGTGTCACAGAAAGGGAAATAATTCTCTCTGTATCCGATTTTTATTGTGCCGTTATTACTAATCCATTCTTCCTCTTCTAACGAGAGGTACTGTACGTTTCCGGCATCACCGAAATACTTGGTATATAAGTCGTTTCGGTATGTTCTATTATTATTTTGAATGATGAACATAGCTTCATCAATTTGGGATTTAATGTCGTAACGGTTTTTATTAATGGCAAAGTAAATAGTATCACTATCAATTTTAACTATAGGGCTGATTTCTTTACTATATGTGTCAAAAAATGTTACGTTTGCAACTGCGTCATATTTACCAGCTATTAAGTCTTCTGCTATTTTTTCATCGTCATCTGTAACGATTTTGATATTTGCTGATATTTCGTTGTCAGAAAGCCAAGTATCAAGCATACTGATCTCGCCTGGCTCGTCAACGATAGCAATAGTTTTGCCGTTTATCGTAGATAGGTCGTTTGCTGAAATCTCAGTGTTGACTTCTGCTGTGTAGATATAAAGGTCCTCAGAACCCATAATGTCACTGGAAAAGAGCATGTAGTCAAGGTGTTCGTCAGACCAAGTGACGTCGGCTAAGATATCTATTTCGCCGTCAAGGAGCATCTGATATAGGTCATACCATCCGCCCTCTACATATTCATATTCCCAGCCTGTATATGAGGAGATTTTTTGGAGATAGTCATATGCATATCCGGATTTTTTGCCGTTTTCATCTTCTAAAAAATATGGAGAATCAAACCATCCGACACGGACAGTTTTTGTTGAACTGCTATCTGCAGCAAATATGGTTGGTGCAGAAAGGCAAAGTATTAATACTATACTAAGCAGTAGAGAAAATAGCCTTTTCATTAAATCATTCTCCAATAAAAGTAAGCCTGCCTAGAAAAGGCAGGCTTGTTCTAGTTATGCATCCTTTAGTGCCCTTTCAAGCCAAATTGAACCGATGTCCATAGCGTTATAAAGACCTGTCTTTTCAGATGTCTTTATGATGCGCTTGAGAGGTGAGATGTCAGGGTCTGTAGAGATGAGCTGGATGGAAACTTTATCAGCCATTTCCATGTCGCCATCTTTAGTAGTGCTCTTTATAGTGAGCATGATAACATAAGGGTCATACATGTTACCGTAGTAGAGTGTGTTACCCTGTCTAACTAAAGGTCTGCCCTTATAGGTAAGGAATTCATCCTTTTTAGCAGCCATTATTTATTCATCCTTTCAAGAACTCACGAACAAGTGTCTGAAGGAGTTCATCACGGTCGATTTTACGAATAAGTGAACGTGCGTTGTTGTGAGTTGTGATATATGTAGGGTCTTCGGAGAGGATGTAACCAACTATCTGACTGATAGGGTTATAACCTTTCTCTTTAAGGGCTTCATAAACTTCGCCCAATATTTCTCTCATCTGAGCATCAGAATCGTCTTTGATAGAAAACTGGATGGTTTTATCTGTCATTTCTATACCTCCAACTGATGTAGTAAAGTCATTATACATTAAAATATATAATTATACAACGAGAAATTAGCTTCTAAGGACTGCGCCGAGCTCTTCGGCTGCTTTCATAGCCTTCTTAACAGCACTGTTTACTTCGTCATCAGTGAGTGTGTGCTCTGCTGATCTGAAGCGAAGGTTGAATGCTACAGACTTCTTATTTTCGCCAACCTGAGCGCCTTGGTAAACGTCGAAGAGCTCGATGTTCTCAAGGATTTTTCCTGCAGCGGCAGAGAGCGCCTTTTCGATTTTGAGTACTGTCATATCAGCATCAACAACGAAAGCGAGGTCGCGAGTTGTTGCAGGGAACTTAGGAAGTGCCTTATAGATACGAACGAGGTCAGCCTTTTCAAACAAGTACTCAACATCGATCATAGCGATATAGGCGCGTGTGCCGATGCCGTAGTTGTCGAGAACTGCTGGGTGAACTTCACCACAGATGGCAACACGTTTGCCATCAACTGTGAATTCACCAGTTCTACCTGGATGGAATGCAGGAGCATCCTTCTTTGGCTCTACGTCGTAGCCGTAGATGCCACAAACTGAGAGAATCTTCTCTACGATGCCCTTCATGGTGTAGTATGAGTAGTCTTTACCATACATACCGAGTACGAGGCACTGATTCTCATCAGGGAGCTCGTCGATGCCCTTATTAATGTAAACTGTAGCAAGCTCGTAGAGAGCGGCTTTGTCGTTCTTTCTTGAGTAGTTTCTGCCGAGTACTTCAAGCATTGAAGGGATGGCAGTTGTTCTCATAACGCTGGTGTCCTCGCCGAGTGGGTTACTGATAGTAACGCTAGAACGCATTGAGCTGTCCTTTGGAAGACGGATCTTATCATAAACCTTAGGGCTGATGAATGAGAATGTCTGTGTCTCTGAGAGACCACAGCTCATAGCTGTCTTCTCAAGGAGGTTATTGAACTTCTGACGAGGAGTGAGTGTAGCTTTTGCAACACCTGAGAGCTCTCTTACAGGGATGTTGTTATATCCGTAGAAGCGAGCGATTTCCTCTGAGATGTCAGCTTGGTGCTCGATGTCGATTCTAAATGCTGGAGCAGTGATTTTTCCGTCCTCAACTGTGAAGCCGATCTTTCTAAGAATCTCTGCCTGCTCATTTGCAGGTACATCGATACCGATGAATTTATTAGTCCATTCTGGCATGAATGGAAGTACTACTGGCTCCTTAGGAGTTGCGTAGTTATCAACAATACCGTTTACAACGTCGCCGGCGTCAAGCATCTGAACGAGCTCTAAAGCACGACGAAGACAAACGTCGCAGTCGTCTGGGTTGAGCTGCTTCTCAAAACGTGCAGACGCCTCAGTTCTCATACCGAGACCTTTAGCTGCACGACGTACAGCTACGCCGTTGAAACAAGCTGACTCAAATACGATAGTATCTGTGTCATCCATGATGCCTGAGTATTCGCCACCCATAACGCCAGCTACGGCTACAGGTGCCTTCTCGTCAGCAATAACCATCATCTCTTCTGTGAGAGCGCGCTCTTCACCGTCGAGTGTAGTGATAGTTTCACCCTTCTTAGCGTTACGAACGATAACGTGGTTACCGTTTAAATATCTGAGGTCAAATGCGTGCATAGGCTGGCCGTATTCAAGCATTACGTAGTTTGTGATATCTACGATGTTGTTGATAGGACGAACGCCCTCTGCACGAAGTCTTTCTCTCATCCAACGAGGAGAAGGAGCTACTCTAACATTCTTAACTACTGCGCCGCAGTATCTATAACACTTATCTTTGCAGTCAATATCAACTTTGAGGTAATCCTTAACGTCCTCAATACCAGCTTTAACTTCTGGAGT
>DCGF01000076.1 GCA_002314555.1 Ruminococcaceae bacterium UBA1785
GGTGAAACCTTGGTACTGTTCACGTACTGCAGGATCAGTTGAATTAAGTTTTTCAAGTCTGTCATAAAGTTTATCTGCAACTATATCGGCGAGTCAGCTTGCGTCCTCAGAGCCCTTGCCTTGACGAACGTTATAAATCTTCGTCTCGGCGCTCTCGAGGAGTACGTTTGCGTCTGCCTCGCCTGAAGTTGCTTCATCAAGGATGTCTTTAGAGATGCCGATAAGACTTCTGATAAAGAACTTATCCTTAATTATCTTTGCATAATTTTCTACATTTGCTGTGGATACAACTGCCTGTGCAAGTTCAGCGAGATAGTTTCTAGCAGCCGCCTCATCAAATGAAGGATCTGATTTTAAATCTTCAAGAACAAGAAGTGCATCAACAACCTGTCCATTTGCATCTATCTTAAGGATAGAGTTGTAAATAGACTTATGTTCGTTTCTGTAGAAATATTCAGCATTAAAACCTTTTGATTGGATAAGAGTGAGGCAACTTGGGTCGCGAAGAATCGCACCAAGTACTGCCTGCTCGGCATCCATACTATAAGGCATGTTAAGATCGAAAGCGTCCATAATTATTCCTCAGTTACTTGTACTTTTAAATCTGCCTTTACACCGTCAAAGAGTTTTACTGATGCGTTATATGTGCCAAAGGCCTTAATTTCACCTACAGTAATTTTTCTCTTATCTACATCGATTTTATATTCCTCTTTAATCTTTGCAGCGATTTCCTTTGCAGTTACGGAGCCAAAGAGTTTGCCTGCCTTACCTGCTTTTGCTGTCATCTTAAGAGTCTTACCGTTAATCTTATCTGCGTTCTGCTGTGCATTAGCTTTTTCTGTATCATATTTGAACTGCTTTGAAGCATCAGCATTATTCTTCTCAGTTACGTTCTGAGCGTTTGCTTCAACAGCAAGGTTCTTTGGAAAGAGAAAGTTACGTGCGTATCCATCAGATGCATTTACAAGTTCGCCCTTCTTACCAAGGCCTTTTACATCTTCTCTAAGTATTACTTTCATTGTTTGTTCTCCTCAAAGTATTGATTTATAGCATTTTCAAGTTTAACAACTGCGTCACCCATTGTGATATCAGAGAGCTGAGTTGCGGCCATAGAGAGATGTCCGCCGCCGCCTAAGTATTCCATAATTACTTGGACATTCATCTCACCGAGTGAACGAGCTGAAATATTTATCTGTTCATTTTCTTCAAACAAAACATATGAGGACTTAACTCCGCTGACATTAAGGAGTTCGTTCGCTACTTGAGATGCGATGATACGGATATCATCGAAATGCTCGGTAGCAACAGCAACAGCGCAGCCTTTATAAGTTACTGCTGTAGAAATGATAGCGTTCTTATGTTTATAGTTCTCAATGTTATTAGCAAAGAGCTGCTTTACTGAAACTGTATCTGCGCCGATAGATTTAAGATATGCAGCTGCTTCAAATGTGCGAGCACCTGTTGAGAGCACGAAGTTTCTAGTATCAAGCATGATGCCAGAAAGAAGTGCTTCGGCACAGATAGGGTTAAGTTCAACTTTTGATGGAATGTACTGAAGAATCTCAGTTACCATCTCACAGGTTGAGGATGCGTTTGGCTCATCGTAATAAAGAATAGCTGAAGTGATATAGTTAGCTGTTCTTCTATGATGATCAATTACAGCAACCTTTTCAAAAGATGGGAATATATCAGGATATTCAAGTGACTCTACCCTATGTGTATCTACGATAATAAGAAGACTCTTTGCAGTGCAGTAGTCATCTGCTACGGTACCGTCAATAAATGCGTTTGGCATAGCTGACTCAGAGAGCTGTTCTATGAGTTGTTTTGCCATAGACTTCTCTTTATCACAGATGATGTAGCAAGGCTTTTCAAGTGCGCGTGCTGCCTCATAAATACCAACAGCAGCGCCGACGCTGTCAAGGTCTGAGAAACAGTGACCCATAACGAAGATGGCATCAGAGTTTATGATATGATCTGCAAAAGCAGATGCCATAAGTCTAGCTTTAATCTTAGTGTTCTTAGTTGAACCCTGGGTTAAACCGCCGAAGAACTGGAGTTCTCCGTCACTGTTTACTGTGGCCTGGTCACCGCCTCGGCTTTGGCTCATCTCAAGCGCCTGCTTCGAGAACTCGTCGCACTGGAGATATGTGCCGCCTCGGCCAACACCGATAGAGAGAGTAATCTCTACAGGGTTATCACCATACTTATATCCACGAATGCTACGGAGAATCTCAAACTTCTTATCGATAATCTCCTGAAGTCCGCGCTCCTCCATAACCATAACGTATTTGCCGCTACCGGTCTTTCTAAAGAAGCTTGGGTACTTAGATGCCCACTGTTCGAGTAGACGCTCAAGTTCACCGCTGATAACTTCGCATTCGCTATGTTTATAATTTTGATAAACCTCATCGAGGTTATCTATCTTCATCTGTAAAACTGCAGGACGAGTATACTGATACTCCTCCGCAAGTTTCTTAATCTCTGTGTTATCGATGAAGTAGAGACAGTATTGAGGCTTCTCAGCGGTATTAATGTTTGATGCGTAAACTGTATATTTCTTTTCGCCGTAGTTTACGCTCATACCGTACTGAGCTGAAGCCAATGTATCAAGTGAGATATCACCTATAAATTCGGATATCTTTCCGCTTTTAACTATGTCGTTACCAAGTACATCAGTTTCGAAGTACCTATTAAACCAAGCTATTTCGCCATTTGCATAGCAGACAATAGCTGGGAAAGGACGTTCAGTACTGCCGTCAACTGTGAAGAATTCAGATGCTTTCTTTGATATCTTTTTAAGCGACGCAGTCTTAAACGCATAGATTATAAGGCCGATAAGGCAAAGGCAGAGCAAAACAGCCGCCTGAATCATACCAGCAGTATAATTTATCGAGAAAACATATAAAGTTGAGATAGCTGCCGCTACAAGGCAGATAACAGAGAATACTGTCTTCACATTAAACCTCCATAATAATTGGGAGAATCATTGGACTTCTTCTAGTTCTTTCATATACGAGCTGTCCAACTGAATCACGAATGCTGGACTTAATAGATGCCCAGTCTCTGATGTCGTTATCAATACAGTCTTCAGTAGCTTCTGATGCCGCACGTTTCATCTCTTCCATAATCTCTTCAGATTCACGGACATAGACAAATCCACGTGAGACGATATCAGGGCCGGCTATAACTTCGCCAGAAGCCGAATCGATAGTAAGAACAACTGTGATGATACCATCCTGTGAGAGCTTTGTACGGTCACGAAGTACAACCTGACCTACATCACCTACACCGGAGCCATCGACAAATACTTTGCCAGCAGGTATTACGCCCTGCTCGTGGAACATACCGTCACATACTTCGACTGTTTTACCAATCTCAGCGATGATGATATCACGGGAGGCCATACCCATTTGGTTTGCAAGCATAGCATGCTTTGTAAGATGTTTCTGCTCACCGTGTACAGGAATGAAGTATTTAGGTTTAATAAGTGCGAGCATGAGCTTAAGCTCTTCTTGGCTTGCGTGTCCTGATACGTGAACATCGTACATCTTTTCATATACTACTTCTGCGCCATGACGCATAAGTTCATTCACTACTTTACTTACCGACTTCTCATTACCCGGAATAGGTGTAGCTGAGATAATAACAAAGTCGTTAGATGAAATATTTACTTTCCTATGATCCTGGAAAGCCATACGAGAAAGAGCTGACATAGGTTCACCCTGGCTACCTGTGGTAACGAGAAGAATCTGCCATGGCTCATAGTTTCCAATCTCATCGAGTGGAATGATAAGGTCATCAGGTACTTCGAGGTATCCGAGTTCCTTACCTACAGCAATTACGTTTTCAAGTGAACGGCCTGAGAGAGCAACCTTTCTGCCGTTAGTAATTGCTTCATTCATAATCTGCTGTACTCTGTGGATATTAGATGCGAAAGTCGCAACTATAATCCTACGTTTTCCAGCAAGTCTAAACAAAGTTTCAAAAGACTGACCAACTGTCATCTCTGAAGCTGAATATCCAGGCTTCTCTGCGTTAGTTGAGTCAGCGAGGTAACAGAGTACACCCTCTTTACCTATCTCAGCAAAACGAGCAAGGTCAATCATCTGACCGTCGATAGGTGTGGTATCGATTTTAAAGTCGCCTGTCTGAATGATAGTACCGGCTTCACATCTAATAGCAAATGCCAAAGCATCTGGGATAGAGTGATTTACGTGAATAGCTTCAAGTTCAAACTTTCCAAGCTTTATCCTATCCCCAGGTTTAATCTCATGAAGCTCACATGCATCAAGCATGTCATGCTCACGAAGTTTACCCTTAATTAGACCAATAGTTAAAGGTGTGCCGTACACAGGTACGTTAACCACCTTAAGAAGGTAAGCAAGTCCACCTATATGATCCTCATGTCCGTGGGTAATAACTACGCCCTTTATCTTATCTGCATTTCTCTGTACGTATGTGAAGTCTGGAATTACAAGGTCAACACCGAGCATATCAGACTCTGGGAATGCAAGGCCACAGTCAACAATAAACATGTCGCCGTCATACTCGTAGAGAGTCATGTTTTTTCCAATTTCATTAAGTCCGCCAAGGAAAGATATCCTTACCGGAAGCTTAAATGTAGAATTCTTAGCCATCTTAGAAGATGACTTTCCGCTAGAACTCATTTTTGTAAGTTCTCCTTTCAATTTATTTTTTATCCGCACTTAAAGGCATACGCCTAAAATCCAAAACAAAAACAAAAACTAAAACTAAAAATAATCAAATAATATTATAAATAAAAAACTTAAATAAATATTAAATATAGTGAGATATTATTTTATTACATTTTATACATGAATGTCAAACACTATTAAATTTTAACGAAATGTGTTAGAATACCGTTAACAACAAAAAAGGTGAAAAAGATATGCCAGATTTAACTAAAGTTGAAATGTTTACTGACGGTGCTTGCAGTGGCAACCCAGGCCCAGGTGGCTGGGGCACTATCCTCCGCACCGGCAGCTATGAAAAAGAATTCTCCGGTGGAGATCCAGAAACTACAAACAACAAAATGGAACTCACAGCCGTAATTGAAGGATTCAAAGCACTTAAACGTCCGTGCAAAGTAACCCTTTACACAGACTCTAAATATGTTTCCGATGCCCTAATAAACAACTGGGCACAGAGTTGGAAGATGAATGGTTGGCGCAAATCTAACAAGAAGCCAGCACTCAACATCGAACTTTGGGATGAGCTTCTCGCCTTAATCGAACCACACGAGCTTCAAATCATCTGGCTCAAAGGTCACGCAGGTCACCCAGAAAATGAGCGCTGTGACAAACTCGCAGTCGCTGCATATCAAAAATATCTTTAATCACTTAATTCCAATTTCAGAATCTGACGAATAACCAAACTTAATAGAAGACGAACCGAATCGTTCTCTGATAGAAGCCATTGTATCCTCAATGGCTTCTTGTTTTTTGTTGTCCACCGAAACATCAAACAAAGAAGTTTGAACCGGCACTTCAGAGTCCGCTGGAACCAAATCATTTCCAGTCACACCAAGCAGTCGAATTGGCTTAGAAAAGTCCCAGTTTTCTCTAATCAAATCCATAGCAGTTTCAGCTATTTCTTTCTGCAAATATGTAGCCCCAGATATCTTACGCTGCCTTTGAATTTGATTAAAAGAAGGGTCCTTGATAGTCACCTGAATTACAGTCGCTTTCAGTCCCTCATATCTTAGTCTTGAAGCCACCGAATCAGAGAGATACGACACCCCAGAAAAGACCTCTTTTTCGCCCAAAATATCTCTTCTAAAAGTCATC
>DCGF01000041.1:0-16685 GCA_002314555.1 Ruminococcaceae bacterium UBA1785
GTGACAGAGAAGGTTGAGTCCTTTGAAAATATAATCATTCACAGGGAAGAGGTTTTGGATGTTCCAACACCGGGCAAAGACGCCGATGCAGTTATTATCGCCGCCGGCCCGCTCGTATCTGACGCCCTTTCAAAGAAAATTGAGGAGCTCTGCGGAGCATCGCTCCATTTCTTTGATGCGGCAGCACCTATCGTTGCCGGCGACAGCATTGATATGGAATACGCATTTGCCGCAAGCCGTTATGACCACGGTGATGACGACTATATCAACTGCCCTATGAATAAAGAGGAGTACGAGGCTTTCTATGAGGCACTCGTTAATGCGGAGGGCGCGCCTCAGCATGACTTCGACAAGCGTAAGACCGGATATGAAGGTTGTATGCCTATCGAAGTAATGGCAAATCGAGGAATTGACACTATGCGTTTTGGACCAATGAAGCCAGTTGGTCTTCGTGATCCAAAAACAGGTCATAGACCTTGGGCTTGTCTCCAGCTTCGTCGTGAAACTAAAGATGGTGATATGTTTAACCTCGTTGGTTTCCAGACCAACTTGAAGTTTGGTGAGCAAAAGCGCGTATTTTCTATGATCCCAGCTCTTCATGATGCAGAGTTTTTACGTTACGGTGTAATGCACAGAAATACATTTATTAACTCACCACTACTTCTCTCTTCTGACTACCAGTTCAAGTCTGTTCCAGGTCTTTTCTTTGCTGGACAGATAACTGGTGTAGAGGGATATATGGAGTCTGCACAGAGTGGACTTATGGCTGGTCTTAATGCTGCAAGATTCATCAAAGGTGAAGAACCGCTTGTTCTTCCAAATACAACTATAATGGGCGCCTTAGCTCAATATATTTCTGATGAAACTGTGGAAAACTTTCAGCCAATGGGAGCAAACTTCGGTGTGCTTCCAGCAATTGAACCAAAGATAAGGGATAAAAAAGAACGATATGCAGCACTCTCTGCACGTTCACTTGAATACTTTAATTAAGAGGCAAAATTTATGAAAATAATTGTTGATGCATTTGGTGGCGACAACGCCCCTCTTGAAATAATCAAGGGTTCAGTGGATGCACATAATGAATTTGGTTATGACATAATTCTCACAGGAGATGAAGCTAAAATTAAAGCTTGTGCAGAAGAAAATAACATTGATATTTCCGCTATGGAAATCGTTCATACAGAAGATGTAATAGGCATGCACGACAGCCCTCGTTCTATTCTTCGAGAACATAAGAATTCTTCCTTAGGACTTGGTATGCAGCTTTTAGCTGAAGGTCGTGGAGACGGCTTTGTTACAGCTGGTTCAACAGGCGCTTATGTTCTTGCCGCTCATAAGATGATCGGTGAAATCAAAGGCCTTAAAAAGGCTGCAACTGCAGCAGTTATGCCAAATGATGAGGGCAAATTTTTAATGATGGACTGCGGTGCAAATCTCACATGTTCACCTGAGGATCTTCATCAGTTTGCCATCATGGGTGCAGCATACATGAAGAGTGTTTTCGGCATCGAAAATCCTAGAATTGCACTTGCTAACATAGGCGTTGAGGAGTCAAAAGGTACAGATACTTTAAAGGCTGCCTATAAACTTATGAGTAAGCAGGATTATAACTTCGTAGGAAATATCGAAGTACGTGACATTCCATTTGGTGGAGCAGACGTAGTTGTTTGCGAAGGTTTCACTGGTAATGTAATTCTTAAGATGTATGAGGGCGTTGCTGGCGCACTCCTTGGAAACATTAAGAAAATATTTATGACAAGCGCTAAAACTAAAGTCGGTTATCTCTGCATAAAGAGTGAGATGGGCGACTTTAAAAAGAAGATGGATTACAAAGTATATGGTGGCGCACCACTTATGGGAATCAAAAAGCCAGTTGCTAAGGCACATGGTTCTTCTGATGCGAAGGCATTTAAATATGCTATTAAGCAGATTGCAGATTATGCACAGGGTGGAGCTATCGACATAATCACAGAGGCGGTAAAAGAATAATGGATCTTCATGATTTTGAAAAGGCTCTTCAGTATGAGTATAAAGATATAGCTCTCCTTGAGACTGCTCTTACACACTCCTCCTATGCCAACGAAAAGGGCAACGGACATAAGTATAACGAGCGTCTCGAGTTCCTTGGCGACTCTGTTTTGGGCTTTGTTACCGCTGATTATTTCTTTAATAATATGAAGGATCTTCCAGAGGGACAGCTCACAAAACTTAGAGCAGCTACAGTCTGTGAGGATGCCTGCTACGACTACGCAAAAGAGATTAATCTTGGAGAATTTCTCTTCCTTGGAAAAGGCGAGCAAAAGACAGGTGGTAGAGAGCGTAAATCAATCCTTGCTGATGCTTTTGAAGCTGTAATTGCTTCAATCTATCTCGACGGTGGACTCGAGCCAGCAAAGGAATTTATCCTCCGTTTCATCATTCCTGCTATTGAGAAGCACCAAGTAACATTTAAGGATTATAAGACTGTACTCCAGGAAGTAATCCAAAAGAATCCGGAGGAGACATTGACTTATGTTCTCACCGGCGAATCTGGACCTGACCACGATAAGAAGTTTGAGGTTGAGGTACATCTCAACTCAAATGTAATCGGAAAAGGTGAGGGCAGAACTAAAAAACATGCTGAACAGGAAGCAGCACGTGAAGCATTGGAGCTAATGGGATTATGAGTCACAAGAATATTGCACTCTTTGTGGCTCATATTGGATGCCCAAACATGTGCAGCTTTTGTAATCAACACATAATATCTGGTAAACAAGAGACCGCCACGGCAGCCGACGTACACGACGCAGTGAAAACTGCGCTAGACTCCGGTTGCCGTGACGGCCAACTTGCTTTTTTTGGCGGCAGTTTTACCGCCATAAACAGGCCATATATGTTAGAACTTCTCACTGCCGCCAAGGCTCATATTGACGCGGGAGAAATCACTGGAATTCGCATATCTACGCGTCCTGACGCCATCGATGAAGAGGTGCTAACTATCCTTAAGGAGTATGGAGTTGAAGCTATAGAACTCGGTGCCCAATCTATGGACGACGAGGTCTTAAAACTTAATCGAAGAGGTCACTCATCTGATGATGTGAGACATGCCTCTCGTCTCATAAAATCCTTCGGATTTGAGCTCGGTCTTCAGATGATGACTGGTCTTTATGGTGACACAGATGAGGGTGCTATTTATACAGCAAACGAACTCATAAAACTTGAGCCTGAAACAGTTAGAATCTATCCAACTGTTGTGCTCGAGGGTACAGAACTTTACGACCTTTTCAAAAGCGGAACTTATAAACCTCAAACTTTAGATGAGGCGGTAGTTCTTTGTGCAGAACTTTTAAAGATGTTTGAAGAGGCAGAAATAAAGGTTATTCGCCTCGGCCTTCACTCAGGCGGAAATGTTGAAGAGGGATACATTGCCGGTGCATATCATCCGGCCTTTCGTGAGCTTGTTGAAGGACGTATCTATTATGAAAAAGCACTAAAAGAATTATCCCGTTTTGAGGGTGGACTTGGTCACACATATAAAATTCATGTAAATCCTAAAGAAATTTCAAAAATGCGTGGTCAGAAGAGTCAAAATATAGTACAATTAAAAGATAATAATTACATCTGTAATGTAATTTCAAACGATACTTTGAAAAAGTACGAATTAGAGATAGAGGAAGACTAAGAATGATTTTAAAAGCACTCGAAATGCAAGGCTTCAAGTCATTCCCTGACAAGACTGTTTTAAGTTTTGACAAAGGTATGACCGCTGTAGTTGGACCTAACGGTTCCGGTAAGAGTAATATCTCCGATGCCGTTCGTTGGGTACTTGGCGAGCAATCAACAAAGAACCTCCGTGGTTCAAAGATGGAAGATGTTATCTTCGGCGGAACAAGTATCCGAAAGGCTCTTGGTTACGCCGAGGTTACTTTGCGTCTTGATAACAAAGACAGAAGTCTTAATAACGACAGCGACGACGTTGCGATAACCAGACGTTATTTCCGCTCAGGTGAAAGTGAGTACAGGATTAACGATCAGACTGTACGTCTTAAAGATGTAAACGAACTCTTTATGGACACAGGTCTTGGTCGCGACGGCTACTCAATAGTTTCACAGGGTAAGGTTGCAGACATGGTGTCTGCAAAATCAAAAGAGCGCCGCGACATGCTTGAAGAAGCAGCAGGTATCTCACACTTCAGATATAGAAGAACAGATGCCATGCGTCGTCTTGACCAGACAGAAGAAAACTTAATTCGTCTTCGTGATATTCTCTCAGAACTTGAGGGACGTGTAGGTCCACTTAAGATCCAAAGTGAAAAGGCAGAAAAATTCCTCGTTCTTGCCGATGAAAAGAAGACACTTGAAATTAGTCTTTGGCTCTATACAATCGACACTTTAAAAGAGAGACTCCGTGACCAGGAGCATAAGATTGAACTCTCTGATTCACAATATAAAGCAGCAGTAGAAGAACTTGAAGGCATCGAGAAGAAGACAGATGATATCTACCAGCGTTCACAGGAAATCATCGTTGAGATTGAAAAAATCCGTGAGGGTATGTCATCATCAGAAGAACAGATAGGTGAACTTAATGCAAAGATAGCGGTTAATGAGAACACTATCGAGCATAACAACCAATCTATCGAGCGTATTAAGAAAGATATGCTTGATGCCACAGATGAGCGAAATGAAACTGAGGCAAAAATAAAAGATGCCGAAGAAAAAGTTTTAGACCTCGAAGCAAAGATAAAAGAGAAAAAAGAAGAGATGGCAGCTTTGACTCTTGATGCAGAGAGTCTTATGAGTGCCGACTCTGAAAACTCTGATAAGACTATCGAACTCTCAGGCAAACTTTCAGCAGTGTCTGAAGAACTTGCTAACGCTCGAGTTCATAAAGCAGAGGCTCTCTCGGGTAGAGAAGAAATCCTTGCTCGAAATGAGAATGTTGACGAGAGCCGTGCAGAACGTCAGAAAGTAATTGATGACTTTAAGAAAGAACAGGAAAAAGCTCAAAAAGAACTTGATTCCTGTCTTGAGATGATAACAAGCGCCACTAACTCTATTAACGGTTATAAGCTTCGCGCAGAAAAACGCGAGGAGAAATATAACGCTCAGAAGGCTGAGGTTGAGTCAAAGCGTATCGAGGTTGAATCAAAAGCTGAAAAGATTTTGATGCTTGAAGAACTCGAAAAGAATATGGATGGATACCAGGGCAGTGTTAAGACTGTTGTTCAGGAATCAAAACGTGGAACACTCAGAGGTGTTCACGGTCCACTTTCAAAGATTATCAACGTAGATGATAAATACACAGTTGCTATCGAGACAGCACTCGGTAACAACCTTCAAAATATCGTTGTTGATAACGATGCGGATGCAAAGAAAGCAGTTAAGTTCCTTAAGGATACAAATGGTGGTCGTGCCACATTCCTTCCAATCTCTGCTATCAAGCATAAACCACTTGAAGAGAAGGGTCTTGATGATTGCTTCGGATACATCGACATCGCAAGCAACCTTGTAAAGTCTGATAAGAAATACGAAGAAATCGTAAAGAATCAGCTCTGTAGAACAGTAGTTGTTGAGGACCTCGACGCTGCTGTAACTATGGGTAAGAAATATAGCCACCGCTTTAAGATTGTCACACTTGACGGTCAGGTTATTAACGCCGGCGGATCTATCACAGGTGGTTCAAAAGTTAAGCAGGCAGGTATGCTTGCTCGCTCCGGAAACATCGATGCTTTAAAGAAGACTCTTGAGTCTGATAAGAAGAAACTCTTAGAACTTGAGGAGAACTTTAAGCAGACATCTGAGGAACTCTCAAAAGCAAACGCAGAACTTGAGGCATCTGAATCAGACCTCATTACTGCAAATGAAGAAAAGGTTCGTGCTGAATCTGCACTTCGTCTTGTTGAGAGCCAACTTCAGACTGTACTCGATGCTCTTTCAGATTTAGAAGAGGAGCAGAACAACTCAAAACTTCGTATTGCAGAATTTGACAAACTTATCAACGCTGCTGAGAAGGAAGAGACAGAGCTCACAGATAAAGCTAAAGAGATAGAAGAAGAGATCGCAGCACTCACAGGCAGCAAAGAAGACCTCCGCGCAAAGCGTGAGGAGATGGCTGAAAAATCTAAGGCATTAGAGCTTGAAGAGATGGCACTTTCAAAGGATGCTCAGGCAACTCGTGACATAATCGCTGGCCTAAAAGAGACAAACGAATCTTCAACTAGCAAAGAGGATAGCTTAAAAGCAGAGATCAAGGTCTTTGAGGACTTAAACGAATCTGCTACAAAGGAAATTGAGGATTTAAAGCTTCAAGTTCAAACTATCAAAGACACAAACATCTCTTCAGAGCAGAGAATAGCGGACCTTACAGAGGAACGTCAGAAGGCAGAGGCTGACTCATCAGGTCTTCGTCAGCTTGAGCGTGATAAGACATCTGAACGTGAGAGACTTTCATCTGACCTCGCTCGTCTCTCTGAGCAGAAAGCTAATATGCTCCGTGAATATGAGGAGACAGAGAATAAACTCTACGAGGAATATCAGCTCACTCGTCGCGAAGCTTCTGAGATTTCAGAACCAGCTGAGGATCCTAAGCAGACAAAACTCGATTTGACAGAGATAAAGAATAAGATTAAAGCTTTAGGTTCTGTAAACGTAGGCGCTATCGAGGAATATAAAGAAGTATCTGAGCGCTACGAATTTATGAGTACACAGATTTCCGATATCGAAGTTTCAAAGGCTGAACTCATCAAACTTATTGAAGAACTCACATCAAATATGGCTCTTCAATTTAGAGAACAGTTTGCGAGAATTAACAAAGCATTTGGAGAAACTTTTGTAGAACTCTTCGATGGTGGTAAGGCAGAGCTCATGCTTGAAAATGAACTCGACGTACTTGAATCACCAATCGAGATTAAAGTACAGCCACCAGGAAAGAACGTACAGAACATCGACCTCCTTTCAGGTGGTGAGAAGGGACTTTCTGCTATTGCACTTCTCTTTGCAATTTTGAAAGTTACCCCAGCTCCATTCTGTATTTTCGATGAGGTTGAGGCTGCGCTTGATGATGTTAACGTAACACGTTACGCACAGTATGTTCGTCGTATGACTCACAACACTCAGTTCATTCTCATCACACACCGTCGTGGAACAATGGAAGAATCCGACATCCTCTACGGTGTAACTATGCAAGAAGAAGGCGTATCTAAACTTCTTGAACTTAAAACAGCTGAGATGGCTAAAAAGCTTGGTCTCAACTAAAGGAGAACCTAATGGGAATTTTTAACAGAAAAATCAGCAAGGGCATGAAAAAAACCAGAGACCAATTCTCTGGTAATATCGACAACGTCCTTGATGCTTTCGATGAAATAGGCGACGACCTCTATGATGAACTCACTGAAGTTTTAATCATGGGCGATGTTGGTGTTTCAACTGCAGCATATATTGTTGATGAAGTAAAGAACCGTGTTGGTAAGAATGGCATTAAGCATCCAACAGAAGTTCGTACAGTAATCAAAGAAGTTGTAGCTGATATGCTCGGCGAAGATCAGACAATTGACTTCGTAACAACACCAGCAGTTATCTTAGTCGTTGGTGTAAACGGTGTTGGTAAGACAACAACTATCGGTAAAATGGCTCATTACTTTGAGTCACAGGGTAAGAAGGTTATCCTCGGTGCTGCCGATACTTTCCGCGCAGCCGCTATTGACCAACTTGAAATTTGGGCAGAGCGTGCAGGCGTTGAGATTGTTAAGCACAAAGAGGGCGCTGATCCTGCAGCAGTTGTTTTCGACACTATCAATGCCGGCATAAACAGAAATGCTGACGTAATCATTATCGATACAGCAGGTCGTCTTCATAATAAGAAACACTTGATGGAGGAGCTTAATAAGATCTTCCGTGTAATAGACCGTGAACTTCCATATTCTGACCGTGAAATCTTCTTAGTACTTGACGCTACAACTGGTCAGAATGCTATCAGCCAGGCAAAAGAATTTATGGCTGTCACAGAAGTATCCGGTATTGTCCTCACGAAGCTTGATGGTACTGCTCGTGGTGGCGTTGTCCTCTCTATAAACAACGACCTTAAACTTCCAGTTAAATTTATCGGCGTAGGTGAAGGACTTGATGACCTTCAGCCATTCTCAGCTGAGACATTTGCAGCATCACTCTTCGATGTTGAAGCACCTGAGGATGCATCTAACTACGAGCCAATCATCACAGTAAACGAGGAACGCCTCGCTCGCGACAAAGCAGAAGCTGCAGCAAGAGAAGTTGAAAGACAGAAACTTGAAGCAGAAGAAAAAGCCCGTCTTGAAGCTGAAAAGGCAGCTGCAATGGAGGAATCCGTTGAAGAGCCTGTAGAAGAAACTCCAGTAGAGGAAGAACCTGTTGAAGAGATAACTGAAGAGGAACTTCAGGAGATTCTTGAAGAGGAAGAAGTTGAAGAGGCTGAAGAGATAGCTGAAGTTATTGAAGAAGTAACTGAGGAAAAGGCTGAGCCAGAAGAAGAACCTGAAGAAGAGCCAGTTGAGGAAGAGAAGCCTGAAGAGCCAAAGAAAGAGAAGAAATCTTTCTGGAAGGATCTCTTCGGTGGCTCTGGGGAGTATATGGGATGATCTTTTTAGTAGCGACATCAAATGTTGATAAGGTAAAAGAGTTCCAGAGAATCTTAGGCCCGCTCGGCATCGAGTTTAAGACAGCGAGCGAACTTGGCATTGAACTTCCTGACGTTGAAGAAAATGGCAGCACTTTTATAGAGAACGCTTTCATCAAAGCAAGGAGCGGGGCAGAGGTTTCGGGTTATCCAACTCTCGCCGATGACTCCGGTATCTGTGTTGATGCACTCGGTGGTGCACCTGGAATTTATTCAGCTAGATACAGCGAAGATGAGGCGCTTGCTCGCATAGATAAGAATGCTGCAAACAACGCTAAGATGCTCCGTGAACTTGGCGACACTCCACTTGAGAAGAGGACTTGCCATTACACATGTGCGATAGCATGTGTGTTCCCTGATGGCAGAGAGGTCTCCTGTGAGGAATATTGCTATGGTCATATTGGCTTTAAAACTATTGGCAGTTTTGGCTTTGGATATGATCCCCTTGTCCTCATAAATGTTGAGGCAGGTGCAAAGACTGGCGCAGAGCCTGGAAAGCTCACATTCGGTGAGATTCCACCAGACATTAAAGATACAGTTAGCCATAGAAGTAAGGCACTTCATAAGATGGCTGAACTTTTGAAAGACGAAATCTAAGAGGTATTTATGACTAGTAAAGAAAGAGCAAAGTATAGAGCAGCAGCACATGCACTTTCTCCTGCTTTCCAAATTGGTAAGTACGGTGTAACAGAGCCTGTTATTGCTCAGACAGAAGAGGTGCTCGATTCAAAAGAACTTATTAAAGTTAAGGTTCTTTTAGAGTCTTGCCCTGAGACTCCTCGTGAGGTTGCTGATAAATTAGAGAAGGCAACAGGCGCTGATGTTATTAGCGTTATTGGTGGTGTAATCACTCTTTACAGATATAGCGAACCACTCCACGAGAAGGCTATTAAGAAAGCCGCTAACATCAAGCGCGCTAAGAAGGTTGCTGCCGGTAATAATTACGGTGGCAGACTCGACAAGGAGAAGAAATGGAAAAAATAGGCATCTTTGGTGGAACCTATAATCCTCCACACGTTGGACATCTTAATATTGCCAAACAGTTTGTGGAAGCATATGGGCTTGACCGCTTGCTTATTATTCCAACCTATGTACCTCCACATAAGGTCACTCCGGACCTGGCCTCTACTGAGGATAGAATCAAAATGTGTGAAGCTACTTTTTCTGATTCAGCATATGAAGTAAGCACAGTGGAGATTGACCGAAAAGGAAAGAGCTACACCCACGATACCCTAAAAGAGTTAAAGGGCATTTATAAGGATGCAAAGTTTTACTTCCTCTGTGGAGACGATATGCTTTTATCTCTACATACTTGGTATAAACCAAAAGATATTTTAAAGTACTGCACTATAGTCGCAGCTGTTCGAACTGACGGGCTTTCGTATGACACGCTTAAAGATTATGCCATCTCTCAATATAGAGGACCATATGAAGGTGGAAAGATTCAGTTCTTAGAAATAGATCCTTTGGAGTTATCCTCCACTGAGATTAGAAATAAGGTAAAGAATGGTGAGAAGATAAATGATCTTGTCACTAAAGATACACTCTCATATATAAATTCAAGGGGGCTTTACATTGATTGAGCGTAAAGAAGAGTTTATAGGCATTATGCGTGAGAAATTACAGGAGAAGCGTTTTAATCATTCTCTTAATGTGGCTGAGGCAGCGAGAGCGCTTGCCGAGCGTTACGACGAGGATGAGGAGCGCGCATATATCTGTGGACTGCTCCACGATATAGAGAAGAATTCTCCAGAAGAGGAGCAGAAAGAATATATGCTCCGCTTTTCTGACATTCCGGAGGTTGTCGTAAAAACCCCTAAGCTTTGGCATGCAGCCGCAGGCGCTGCCTTTGTGCGCGACGAACTTAAAATTAATGATCCGGAAATGATTTCTGCTATTAAGTATCACACCACAGCAAAAGCAGGAATGACTATGCTTGAGAAAATTATTTATATTGCCGATTTCATTTCAGATGAACGTGATTATCCTGGCGTTGACGAAGTGAGAGAAGCTGCTTTTGATGATATTAATAAAGCAATTCTTATCGGCACTCGTTTTACCCTTGAAGACCTCCTAAGACAGGGACGAGTAATAAATCAGGATACTATTGATGCATATAATGAAGTTTGTAAATACTTCAATTACTAATAAAAGAGGCAGACTTATGACAGCACAAGAAAAACTTACAAAAATTTACGATGCACTTGACAGTAAAAAAGCGACAGAGATTAAAGTTCTTAAAGTTGCTGACTTAACAGTGCTAACAGAGTACTTTGTTATTGCAAACGGTACATCCACAACACAGGTTAGGGCTTTGACTGACGAAGTTGACTTTAAACTTGAAGAAGCAGGCGAAAAGGGCAAACTTGAAGGCAAAGCAACCGACTGGAAGCTTATCGATTTTGGTGATGTAATAGTTCACGTTTTCACAGAGGAAGCACGTGAGCACTATAATCTCGAGAAGCTTTGGGCAGATGCGGAAGAAATTTCCATTTAAGGAGTTTTGATAAATGAAAAACTATGATTTTAAGACCACTGAAGCTAAGTGGCAACAGAAGTGGGAGGAAAAAGGTGTCTTCCACGCAGAGGATGGCTCAAGTAAGCCAAAATTCTATGGCCTTGTAGAATTCCCTTATCCATCAGGTGCAGGAATGCATGTAGGTCATATCAAGGCATACTCAGGTCTTGAAGTAATCTCAAGAAAGCGCCGTATGCAGGGCTACAATGTTTTGTACCCAATCGGTTTCGATGCATATGGTCTTCCAACAGAAAACTATGCTATTAAAACAGGTATCCACCCACGCCAGGTAACTGACATGAATATTAAGCACTTCTCTGAGCAGCTTAAATCAGTTGGTTTCTCTTTCGACTGGACTCGTGTAATTGATACAACAGAAGAAGGATATTATAAGTGGACACAGTGGATCTTCCTTAAGATGTTTGAGAATGGCCTTGTTTTCCGTGATAAGGCTCTTGTAAACTACTGCCCATCATGTAAGGTAGTTTTATCAAACGAGGATTCACAGGGCGGTAAGTGTGACATCTGTCACTCAGATATCGTTCAGAAGTCTAAAGACGTTTGGTATCTTAGAATCACAGAATATGCAGATAAACTCCTTGAAGGTCTTGAGACAGTTGATTACCTTCCAAATATCAAACTCCAGCAGGTAAACTGGATTGGTAAGTCAACAGGTGCTTTTGTAAACTTCGACGTTAAGGGTTCAGATAATGAACAGCTTAAGATATATACAACTCGTCCAGATACACTCTTCGGTGTAACATTTATGGTTATGGCACCGGAACATCCAATGCTTGATAAGTATGCAGATAGAATTAAGAACTTTGATGCTATCAAGGCATATAGAGCAGAGTGTGCAAAGAAGACAGAGTTTGAGCGTACACAGCTCGTAAAAGATAAGACTGGTGTTAAAGTTGATGGACTTTCAGGAATTAACCCAGTTGACGGTCGTGAGATTCCAATCTATGTTGCTGACTATGTAATGATGGGTTACGGTACTGGTGCTATCATGGCAGTTCCTGCTCATGACCAGCGCGACTATGATTTTGCAAAAGAATTCGGTATCGATATTATCGAAGTTATTAAGGGTGGCAACATCTCTAAAGAAGCTTACACAGGCGACGGTGAGATGGTTAACTCCGGCTTCCTTAATGGCATGACAAATAAGAAGGACTCAATTGAAAAGATGGCTGATTTCTTAAAGGAAAAAGGCTATGGCGAAAAGGGTGTTCAGTATAAGATGAAGGACTGGGCATTCAACCGTCAGCGTTATTGGGGAGAACCAATCCCAATCGTTCACTGTCCTACATGCGGTATGGTTGCAGTACCTTATGATGAACTCCCACTTAAGCTCCCTGTAGTAGAACAGTTTGAGCCTGGTCAGGACGGCGAGAGCCCTCTTGCAAAGATTGACTCATATGTAAACTGCAAATGTCCAAAGTGCGGAGCTGACGCAAAGCGCGAAACAGACACAATGCCACAGTGGGCTGGTTCTTCTTGGTACTATCTTAGATATATGGACCCACAGAACAGCGAAGCTCTTGCATCAAGAGACAAGCTTGAATACTGGGGTCAGGTTGACTGGTATAACGGCGGCATGGAGCACGTTACACGTCACATGATCTATTCACGTTTCTGGCATAGATTCCTCTATGACATCGGCGTTGTTCCAACAAAGGAACCATACGCTAAGCGTACAGCTCAGGGTCTTATCCTTGGTCCTGACGGTGACAAGATGTCAAAATCAAAGGGTAACGTAATTGACCCTATGGATGTTGTAAATGAATACGGTGCAGACGTACTTCGTACTTATGTACTCTTCATGGGTGACTACGAGAAGGCAGCTCCTTGGTCTGAGTCTTCAGTTAAGGGCTGTAAGAGATTCATGGATAGAACATGGGGTCTTCAGGACATCCTTGTTCCTGGCGATACATTCTCAAGTGAGCTCGAAGTTCCATTCAACAAGACTATAAAGAAAGTATCAGAAGATATTGAGAACATGAAGTTCAACACAGCTATCGCTGCACTTATGGCTCTTATCAATGATATTTATGATAATGGTAGACTTAACAATGCAGAGCTTAAAGCTTTCGTAACACTCCTCTATCCATTTGCTCCTCATATGACTGAAGAGATTTGGGAGGCTCAGAACTTTGGCGGAATGCTTGCAAACGGAACTTGGGTAGACTTTGATGAAGCTAAGTGTGTTGATGAGACTATTGAAATCGTAGCTCAGGTTAACGGTAAGATTCGTGCAAAGCTTAACATCGCTGCAAACGCAGGACAGGATGAGGCTTTGGCACTTGCAAAGGCAGACGAAAAGGTTGCAGCTGAAATCGCTGGAAAGACTATCGTTAAGGAACTTTATGTACCTGGACGTCTTGTAAATATCGTTGTTAAATAAGGGAGTTTCACATGAACGAAACTGTAGCAAATGAGGCCCTTGAAAACGTAGAGGAGAATTTAACTTTCCTTGGAGAGATTCAAAAGACTTGGGAGACAGCAGTAGACGTCATTTCAAATAATCTCTTTGAAATTGCTCTTGGAACATTAGTAATTATTTTATTCATTCTCTTTAAAAAGTGGCTCTCTAAGAATATTGCAAACATTTTTACAAAACTCTTTAAGAATAATCCAGTTCTTGGAGCGGGTATTAGAACTTCAATCCAGGATCCTCTTAAGGCGTTCTTCCTAGTTTTTGGATTCTATCTCGGCTTCCTTATTATGGGACCACCTGATAATGTTGTCCTTGGAATCAACAAACTTTTTAGGATTTGTAATATTGTATTTATCACTTGGGCGCTTGCAAACTTCACTCCATTTGTGACCTCTATGGTCATGAAAATGGAGGAGACAAACAAGCGCACAAACGCCGTAGCTATAAAGTTTGTAGCTAATCTCTTAAAGTTGATTATCATCGCTTTATCAGTGGTTGTAATCATCAGTGAACTCGGTTATAACATCACCGGTCTCATCACTGGTCTTGGACTTGGAGGTCTTACTTTTTCACTTGCCGCTCAGAGTACAGCAGCAAACCTCTTTGCAGGATTCTCCATCGTATCCGACAAACCATTTGATGTTGATGACTACATAATCACACCTTCCGTTGAGGGTACTGTTGAAGACATCACTATGCGAAGCACACGCATTCGTACTGTTGCTGGAACTGAAATCGTGATGCCTAACTCGAAACTCATCGACGAGCCGATAACGAATTGCTCCAGGATGAAGAGTCGTTTTGTAGACGTAACAATCGGTCTTACATACGACACAGATTCTGCTAAGATGCGTAACTGTATCGAGGACATAAAGAAGATGTTAAAAGCACATCCTGAAGTTCTCGATGAACGCATAGTTGTAGTATTTGCAGGCTTTTCTGACAGCAGTCAGGACGTTAGAATTATCTACTCTGTAAACACAACAGCACTTGATCCATCTCTTAGGGTTCGTGAAGATATCAACTTCAAAATCAAAGAGATTGTTGAGAAAAACGGAGCATCTTTTGCTTTCCCAAGTGTTACTGTATACACAGAAGGTAAAGAGGCATAAATAATATTGACTTTAAAAAGTACTTGTTATATAATTTAGCAGTCTACTTGGTAGATTTTTAAAGATATTTAACCCTACATTTCGGAGGGAGGGACATAAATGAGCGAAGTAAAAGTAAAAGAGGGCGAGTCACTCGATAACGCTCTTAGACGTTTTAAGAGACAGACTTCTCGTGATGGTGTTATCCAGGAAGTTCGTAAAAGAGAGCATTATGAAAAGCCATCTGTAAAGAGAAAGAAAAAATCAGAGGCAGCTCGTAAACGTAAGTACAAATAAGAAACAAACAGCCGGTTGGAAACAACCGGCTTTGTTTTTTATAATTTATTTTTCTATTATTAATATATATGTTATACTCTTTATGTTATATAAAGTATGCATCTTACATTTATCATTAACAGTTTTTCAAATTTTAGGAGTATATTGTGAGTAAAGTAAAAGACATCTTTTATAAGTGGTTTTATGTTGAGGAAAAGTCAGATGGGCTCCTCTTCATAACACCTGAAAAATTACGTAGCATGGGCATTGAGGTTATAGCTCTTGATGCTGATAATACGAGTTCTTTTGACCGTACTACAGAGCCAATCCCAGGCGCTGTCGATTGGGTTGAGAGCATGAAAAAAGCTGGATTTGAAATCGTTCTTCTCTCAAACGGAAAGAAGAAGAGAGCGAAGATTTTAGCTGATCAATATGACATTCCAGTACTTGGTCTCTGCTGTAAACCACTTCCATTTGGATACTGGCGCGCAGTGTTGAAATTTAGGAAAAACCCAGCGAAATTTGTCATGATTGGTGACCAATTATTCACAGATATTTGGGGCGCAAATATGTGGGGATATCAGTCGATTTGGTGTAAACCTGTGGGAAAAGACAGGGAACAAAAAATAGGTTTTGCTATAAAAAGATTCCTTGAAAAAGTGGTTACTTTTTATATCGATAAAACATACGAAAATTATAAGAATTCAAAGTAAAACGAGGGGATAAAATGAACATAAAATCTCTCTCAAAATCTCTTAGAGATAATACGGTTGCTCTTATAACTTCAGAGACAAACAGGCTTTATTTTACTGAGTTTTCAGCCTCTGATGGATTTCTGATTGTTGGAAAAACTGGGGCAAAATTTATCACGGATAGCAGGTATATAGAAGCCGCTTTAAAAGAGGCGAAGGACTGTGAGGTCGAGCTTCAAAAAACAGGGCTTTCTTTTGACGAACAACTTAAAGATATTATTAAAAGTTTTGATGCAAAAGAGGTGCTTATTGAGGCCTCTCGACTCTCCGTATCTGATGCCTCTTATTACGAAGAAAAGCTCAGCGATTTTATCCTTGTAAAATCAAACGAACTCGATGAAATTATTGATAAAATTCGTAAGATAAAAGCCGCTGAAGAAATTAAAAAAATTAAAAGAGCTCAGGAAATAGCAGAGGGTGCCTTTAAAAAGATTTTGCCACTTGTAAAAGTGGGGGTTATGGAGCGCGACATCGCGGTCGCACTCGACTACGAGATGCGAAAACTTGGCGCGCTCGGTGTGTCGTTTGAAACGATTGTTGTCGCAGGGGAAAACTCCTCAAAACCTCACGGAGTGCCAAGCGATAACAAAATTAAAAACGGCGACTTTGTAACTTTCGATTTTGGTGCAATCTATGAGGGTTATCATTCCGACACAACAAGAACCGTCTCTGTCGGAACTCCGACATCCGAAATGGCAAACGTTTATGACATCGTGCTTTCGGCGCAGAAGGCAGGCGTCAAGGCTTTAAAGCCTGGACTTCCTTGCAGGGAAGCCGATAAAGTTTGCCGTGACATCATAAAAGATGCTGGATACGGCGAATTCTTTGGTCATGGAACAGGACATGGAGTGGGTGTGGAAATACACGAAAAGCCTAACCTTTCTCCACGAACTCCTGAGGATATACTCCTTGAAGTTGGTAATGTTGTAACTGTTGAACCAGGCATATATCTACCCGGGAAATTTGGTGTAAGAATTGAAGA
>DCGF01000041.1:16704-21304 GCA_002314555.1 Ruminococcaceae bacterium UBA1785
ATGCTTCAAATCACAGAGGATGGCGCATATAATTTTGTCACTTTACCAAAAGAACTCATTACATTATAATGTAAAAAAGGCTTGAAAAAGGCTTTATGCTAATATATAATATAGCGCGTATAAAAAGTAATAATATATAACCGGAGGTTTATTTATGATTTCTGCAGGTGATTTCNNGATTTCAGAAATGGCGTAACATTTGAGGAAGAGGGCCAGGTTCTCCAGGTCGTTGAATTCCAGCATGTTAAGCCAGGTAAGGGCGCTGCTTTTGTTCGTACAAAGACAAAGAACGTTATTACTGGTGCAGTAGTTGAAAAGAGCTATAACCCAACAGCTAAATTCCCAACAGCTTTTGTTGAGAGAAAAGATATGGAATACTCATATAATGATGGTGATCTCTACTACTTCATGGATTCAGAGACATATGAGCTTATCCCAATTAATGCTTCAGAGCTTTCTGACAACTTCAAGTTTGTAAAGGAAAACATGACATGTCGTGTTCTCTCTTACAAGGGTAAGGTGTTCGGCGTAGAGCCACCTAACTTTGTAGAGCTTCAGGTTACTCAGACTGATCCTGGTTTCAAGGGCGACACAGCTACTAACGCTACAAAGCCAGCTACACTTGAGACAGGTGCTGAGGTTAAGGTTCCTCTCTTCATCGACGAGGGCGAAATGATTCAGATCGACACAAGAACTGGTGAATACATGGGCCGTGCATAATTGCACATTTTATGGAGGTAACTTGAAATGACAACAGTTGAAAGAGTTGCTTATCTCAGAGGTCTTCTTGAAGGTCTCAACTTAAACTCAGAGAAATCTGAAACAAAGATGTTTAATGCTATCATGGACATCCTTGAGGAACTTGCTGAAGGTCAGGACGACCTCGCTAGTGACATCGACCTCATTTCTGCTCAGCTTGACGAAGTAGATGAGGATCTTGGTATGGTAGAGGAACTTCTCTACGGTGGTTGTGAATGTGATGACGACTGTGATTGCGATTGTGGTGAAGATGATGACTGTGATTGCGGCTGTGGTTGCCACTCTCATGACGAGCCAGCTGAAGAAGAGCCTGAATACTATGAGGTTGAATGCCCGGCTTGTCACGAAGTAATTTGTGTTGACGAAGGCATCCTTGAAGAAGGAAGCGTTGAATGTCCAAACTGTGGTGAGAAACTCGAGTTTGAAATTGAATTTGAGGACTAACACCTAATTCAGGAAAATAAGGGGGCATCGGCGACTGTCGATGCCCTTACGTTTCTAAAAAGAGGAAATATGGAACTTATATTAGCTTCTAAATCTCCTAGGCGTATAGAGATTCTAAAAAATGTTGGATATGACTTTACAATCACACCAGCAGAATATGATGAATCCGTTGTCGACTTAAAAGTAGACCCTGTAAAGGGCGTTACTGAGTTAGCCAAAGGAAAAGCAAAATCTGTCTTTGATACTTTGCCTTCTTTTGAAAGCTCTGACAAAGTTGTACTTGGTGCCGACACGATAGTTGTGTGTGATGGCGAAGTCATGCTCAAACCAAAAGATGAGTCTGACGCAGCACGCATGCTCTCAAAGCTCTCTGGAAACACACATCAAGTGTACACAGCTGTAGCTTTGATAACTGCAAAAGAGACAAAGACATTTGTTATAAAAACTGACGTCTATTTTTATGACCTCTCGGAAAAAGAAATAGACGACTATATTAAAACCGGTGAGCCGATGGATAAAGCTGGTGCCTATGGTATCCAAGGCAAAGGCTCTTTCCTTGTGAAGAAAATTGACGGAGATTACTTTAACGTTGTTGGTCTCCCAATCTCATCGGTTATGAGACATCTAAAAGAGATAGGTCTCGATTAAAGGAGCGTATTTATGTTTACACAGGACATAGGAATTGATCTTGGTACAGCTAATACCCTTGTTTTTGTAAAGGGTAAGGGCATCGTTATCCGCGAGCCTTCAGTTGTAGCAGTTGACGTTCGCTCAACACCTAACAGAGTTGTTGCTGTTGGTTCAGAGGCAAAGGAAATGATTGGTAGAACTCCTGGTTCTATCACAGCTGTTCGTCCTCTTAAGGATGGCGTTATTGCTGACTTTGATATCTGTGCCGACATGCTTAAAGAGTTTATTAGAAGAGCTATGAGTTCTTCTCCACTCACAAAGGCACGTGTAATGATTTGTATTCCATCAGGTGTTACAGAGGTTGAACGTAGAGCGGTACATGACGCTGCACGTTCTGCCGGTGCAAAACAGGTTTCACTTATCGAGGAGCCAATGGCTGCTGCTATCGGTGCTGGTCTTCCAGTTTCTGAGGCTACAGGTTCTATGGTTGTTGACCTCGGCGGTGGTACTGCAGAAGTTGCTGTTATCTCCCTTGGTGATATAGTTACTTCTTGTTCAGCACGTGTTGCTGGTGATAGCTTTGATGATGCTATCATCGCTTACGTAAAGAAAAAGCATAACCTTCTTATTGGTGAGCGTACTGCTGAAGACATTAAGATTAAAATTGGTTCTGCTTATCCATATGAGGGCGAAGGCGCTATCGACGTAAAGGGACGTAACCTCGTTGATGGTCTTCCAAAGAATGTTGAAATAACATCTGAGGAAATTCGTGAAGCCCTAGCTGATAACATAAACTTAATCCTTGATTGTATCCGTACAAGTCTTGAGAAAACTCCACCAGAACTTGCTGCTGACATTATTGACCAGGGCATTATGCTCACAGGCGGCGGCGCACTTCTTCACGGCATGGACAAGAGAATTGCGGATCGTACAAAGATTCCTGTATATGTGGCTGAGGATCCAAAGAGCTGTGTTGCCATGNNTAAGCTTATCTCTGTCGAGACAAACATGCCTGTACGCGTTGCTGACAACCCACTTGATTGTGTTGTAAACGGCACAGGTGCTTGCCTCGAGAATGACTTGCTCGGTGCATCAAGCACAAGTAATTACGATTAAAATTTTGGGGGCTTTCTTTTAGAAGCCCCTTTTGGTATTTAATTAGGCGGTGTTCATTTGAACAGATTTGTTAAAAGTACATGGTTTAAAATAATAGTTGCTATTTTTGCGCTCCTTTTTGTTTTGCTTATCTTTTCTGCAGCGAGCAAAAAGGGTAGTTCACCTTTGTCATCTGTATTCGGTACAGTGACAGAGCCTTTTGCTCGTATCTCATCAGGCATTGGGAACGGCTTCTCAAAGGCTACAGGTGGACTTCGCTCAAAAGCTAAGTACGAAGAAGAAATTAAATCTTTGAAGAAGCAGATTGCTGGATATCAAAAAGAACTCGCCGATTATGAGCAGTTGAAACAGCAGAATGAACTATATCAGAATGCTCTTGGTGTTAAGGAAAAGAATTCTGATTTTGAGTTTGTCTATGCATCAGTTATCGGTAGAGATGCAGCTGATGTTTATACAAGCTTCACTTTGAGTAAAGGCTCAAAGGATGGAATTGCAGTAAATGACCCAGTTATTTGTGGTGAGGGACAGCTTGTCGGTCTTGTCTCAAAAGTTTCAAAGACCTACTGTGTTGTATCTACGATTTTAGATCCTAAAGTCTCTGTAAGTGCGTATGAGGTGAGAACTAGAGAGACTGGTTATGTCTCAAACACAACTATCATGTCAGAGACAGGACTTGTAAGAATTGCAGGTCTTGCTCGTACAACCTCTGTAACTGCAGGTGGTGTTGTCTGCTCAACAGGTGTTGGTGGTGTTTATCCACGTGACCTAATCATAGGCACAGTAAAAGAGATTAAAGATGATGACCATACAATCTCATCTTACTTGGTTGTTGAACCAACAATCAGCATAAAGGATATCGAGGATGTACTCGTTATCACAGACTTTGAAGGACAGGGCGTGGCCGTGTCATGATAAAGAATCTGTCAAAAAAGAAAAAGGCGCTTTATATAAGAAGAGCTGTGTTCATACTCTCGATACTTCTTATCGCTCTAATTCAAAACACAGCACATCTTTTGCCAAGTATTTTTGGCTCACATCCATTTCTTCTTATTCCACTAGTTATCTGTCTTGGAATGTTTGAGACAAGCCTTGTGGCAGCGCTGATGGGAGCTCTTGCGGGTGCCCTTTGGGATGTGACTGTTGCAGCAGGAGACGGATATAACGCACTTGTTCTTATGCTGTTTGCTACAGCAACAAGCCTTCTCATAAGCTATCTTATGAGAAACAACATTTCTACCGCCCTTCTACTTGGAGGAGCAGCAATAGTTCTTTATTGCATACTTCATTGGTTCATCTTTGTGGTTTGTAGCGGTGCACAGGGCGGCTTTATAACACTGTTTATTTTCTATTTGCCGTCCGCAATTTACACGTTTGTTTTCTTGCCAATTTTTTATATTGTTCTTCGAGCTCTTCTTCGAAAGATAAAGGAGTAAGAGGAAAAAGGAGGTGTCAGCATGTATAGACAGCAGTTCTCACAGCAGAGAAGAAGTCGTATTCTTAGTGCTCTGATGGTGCTTGTTCTTTTAGCATTTGCTGGCACTCTTTTAAAAGTACAGGTTGTTAAGGCGGAGGATTACCAAAAAAGCACAGTAACTGCATATACAGTGACTGTTGAAGCTGCTCGTGGTGAGATTCTTGATAGAAACGGCGG
>DCGF01000041.1:21320-23290 GCA_002314555.1 Ruminococcaceae bacterium UBA1785
AACAAGCAGGGAAACTCACTAGTATTTAACTATGCATATTTTCCAACAGATTTGAAAGAGCGTGATGAACTCATCCTTGCTCTTATTGAACTCTGTGATAAATACGGACAGGATCACATAGACAATCTTCCTATCTACATTAAGAGTGATGGAACATTCGCCTTTGTTGAAGATGAAGATGACGAGGATATAGAGGATTACATTGAATGGCTTAAGTCCGCTGAGATGTTAAACTTAAATAGTTATGCTACAGCAGACAACTGCATGACAGCTCTTGTTAAGCGTTATGAACTTGAGGATTACACTCCTGAAGAAGCTAGGAATATCGCTGCTGTCTGTGTCGAGATGAAAAAGCTCGGTTTCTCTACATCTTCTCCTTATACATTTGCCGAGGATGTAAGTATGGACCTTGTCGCTGTAATTATGGAGAACGGTTCGTTCTACAAAGGTGTTGAGAACTTAATTGTTCCTTACCGTGAATATGAAGATGGCACTATAGCTCCACATATTATCGGACGTACTGCAAAAATTTCTGCCGAGCAGTATAAGGCTGATAAAGAAAGCACAGCTGCCGCTGTCGCAAAAGCAGAAGACGAAGGTGCTTCTGAAGAAGAGATTGCAGCTATTAAGCGTAACTCTTATACAATGAATGACACAGTAGGTAGCGGTGGACTTGAAGCTGCTATGGAATCATATCTTCGTGGCACTAGGGGTCAGAAGACCGTTTATGTTGATTCTGAAGGAAATGCTACTGAGGAATATACAGTTGCTCCAAAACAGGGTAATACTATTATCACTACAATAGACCCAGGACTTCAAAAGGTTGCTCAACAAGCTCTTGAAAACAGAGTTACTACTCTCGCTGTTGAGACAGACCTTCCTGCAGGCGCTGCAGCTGCTGCCGTTGTAGTACAAAACGTAAACACAGGTGAGATTTTAGCCTGTGCTACATACCCTTCATATGACAACTCCACCTGGGATGAAAACTATGACACCTGGGTTGCAGATAAAATCGGTTCTCCTCTTTGGAACCGTGCGACTATGAGTACATATGAGCCGGGTTCAACATTTAAACCTTGTGTTGCTGTTGCAGGCCTAGAAGAGGGCATTATCGATAAGGATTTCACATGGGAATGTGACGGTTATTATAGATATTTCTCAGACGTTGAATTCGGCTGTGCAAATAGACAGGCACATGGTGAAGTAAACGTAACTGAAGCTATCAATAAATCTTGTAACTGCTTCTTCTATGAGACAGGTAGATTACTCGGTATCGATAAGATTGACAAATGGGCTACTGCCTTTGGTCTTGGCTCTAAGACAGGTGTTGAGATTCAGGAGGCACAGGGTATCCTTGCTGGTAAGGAATACAGAGAGTCACAGGGTGGCACTTGGCATCCAGGTGATACAGTTCAGGCTGCTATCGGTCAGTCAGACCATCAGTTTACAATTCTTCAAATGGCCAACTACTGCGCAACTATCGCAAACGGTGGAACAAGGTACATTCCTCATTTCGTAAAAGCAGTTATGTCATACGACTATAAAGAGACCGTACTTTTAAAGGAACCAACTGTTGCCCAGGAACTTGGCATTAGCAAAACAAACCTTAAGATGGTCCAAGAAGGTATGTATAAAGTAGCAAACGAAGGTTTCTGTAAATCAGCTTTTGCAGGTCTTCCAGTTAAGGCTGCAGCAAAGACAGGTACATCAGAAGTTAAGAAAATTTACGACGGTGTTTTAGTTGAAGGTAACAACGGTTTCCTTATCACCTATGCACCTTATGACGACCCAGAAATCGCTATCGCGCTTGTTGTGGAAACAGCTAACACAGGTAGTATGACAGCGACAATTGCAGCTGATATTTATCAGTACTATTTCTCAGAAAAACCACTCAAATCTGTTCAGCAGTACAACACATTCTTAAAGTAGGAGGTAAAAAGCATGTCAGGTTTTGTAGCTAAGAAAATACT
>DCGF01000041.1:23303-23733 GCA_002314555.1 Ruminococcaceae bacterium UBA1785
CGGAAAAGGTGGCGTTGGAAAGTCTACACTTTCAACAACTTTTGCAAAGCTCCTCTGCGCAGATGGTTTTGATGTTTTAATGATTGACTGTGATGTAAGTCTTCGAACACTCGATATCATGCTCTCAGTAAGTAGTCTTGTTCTTTATGACTGGTATGACATCGTTGCAGATAACATAGATGCTAGATCTGCGCTTATTACTACCGGAGGTCCAAAACTCCTTGCTGCACCTCAAGGTGAGATTGATGTAACAGCAGAGGACATGAAAAAACTCATAAAAACTTATGAGCGAGAATTTGATTATATTATTCTCGACTGTCCTGCTGGAGTGGGTCAAATATTTGACGCCACCCTCGCTGTTTCAGACCTTGCGCTTATCGTTTCCACACCGGACAACGTCTGCGTTAGAAGCGCAAGCGTCGCTGCCGCT